>JAJAZG010000556.1 GCA_026785865.1 Pseudanabaena sp. CAN_BIN31 | reverse complement strand
TCTTGCAGATTGCCACGGGTCAAAGCATCTAAGGCTCCAAATGGTTCATCAAGTAGTAATAGTTTTGGACGAACTGCTAAGGCTCTTGCGATCGCCACACGTTGTTTCATTCCTCCCGACAGTTGTGTCGGCGGCTTATCAATCGCATGACTTAATCCCACCATCTTTACATAATGCTCGATCAAATCATGGCGCTCTTTTTTAGGCAAATGCGAGAGAACTTCATCAACTCCTAGCGCCACATTTTCGCGTACCGATAGCCAAGGCAACAGCGAATAGTTTTGAAACACCACCATGCGATCAGGTCCAGGACGCGATACGCGCTCATCTTCGAGCATGACGACCCCGCCTGTGGGCAAATCCAAACCTGCGATCATATTTAGTAAAGTTGATTTACCACAGCCAGAGTGACCGATGAGGGAAACAAATTCACCCTTTTCTATTTGTAAGTCAATTCCTTTAAGAGCAATATATTCTTTACCACCACCTAAAGGAAAAGTTCTTTCTACTTGATCGATTGAAACAAAATTATGCATTTTAAAAGCTCCTATATTATTGAAAAATCTTCAGAACCCCTCCCTCGCCCTCCCCTTGCAAAGGGGAGGGGACTTGATTTCTAGTTTCTCCCTTTTAAAAAAGGGCGGGGACTTAATTTCTAGTTTCCCCCCTTTCAAGGGGGGATTAAGGGGGGTAAATCTACTTCTGTTCTTCAGGCACAATCAAATGCTGAATCCAGCCGATCGCCCGATCGAGCATCAAGCCAACAGCACCAATATAAACTAGCGCCAAGATAACTTCGCCCACCTTATCATCGGTATAAGCATTCCAAATAAAGAAGCCGATACCGACGATACCTGACATGATGATTTCTGCGGCAATAATCGCCAACCATGCCAGACCAATGGAAATACGCAAACCAGTAAAAATATAAGGAAGCGCCGAAGGAATCAAAATCTTAAAGAAATACTTTTGGCGAGAGATTTGGAGCACTCGTGCAACGTTGCGATAGTCTTGAGGAATTTGCTTGACACCAACTGCTGTATTTAACAAGATTGGCCATACCGCCGTGATGAAAATAACAAACAATGCTGCGGGTTCATTTTGGCGGAGAGCAGACAATGCGATCGGAACCCATGCAAGTGGTGGAACCGTTCTCAAAAATTGAAACAGTGGATCTAGTGCTTTGTCAACAACTGGTGTTGTCCCGACCAGAATACCCATGCCAACACCGACAACTGCTGCTAGTGAATAGCCTTTGGCGACTCGTTCAAAACTGGCTAAGGTCTGCCAGAATAGTCCTTTGTCAGTACCGCCGCGATCGTAAAATGGATAAATCAATAATTCGCGTGTGGATTTTTCGGAAATGATATCCCATGGGCCTGGTAACTTGAGTAAACCCACACTTGAAAGAATTTGCCATATAGTGAGAAATCCCAATAATCCAATGATTGGGAGCGCCCAATTTTGAGCATTTTTCTGCCAAAATTTAGCTAGCGTATTTGATGAATTACGATTGCCAATACTTGCTGCCATAAACCTATTATTCCTAATCCTTATTTGTCGATTATGTCACCTTACGTAAAATTTTCCAATACCTTCAAACCTAGCCCCGCGCCATTAATGGGAGAAGGGCTAGGTTTGAGGGGACTATTTTCACTCTGCGTAAGGTGAGTGATGATTAATTGATTTTGTGTTTGAGTTTTTACTTCTTAGTTTTTAGAATGTAAAAGTAGTCCGAATTACACCAACAGTTGCAGTTGGGGCGTTGTTGATTCCTTCTGGATTAAAGACAAAAAACACACCAGGAGTAATGCTGATATTTTTTGACACTTTAAAGTTGAAGTAGCCTTCCAAGTGGTAGGGCGTTGCTGTGCGACCTACAGGAATTACGGCTTCACCACCAACTGCGTTACGTGCCAGAGGTTGTCCAAAAAGAATGCCAGCCGTATTGCCTTCACTGAAGAGGTCGCTAAAGTGAAATCCTGTCATCCAACTAGTAAAAGTTGTGGAGGCATTCCTGCCTGTAAGATTAGCGAAGATCCAAGCGCCCGATACATTAAAGGCAATCTTAGGTGCAATGCGCCATGTTAAGGTCGAGCCGACAGAATTAAGCTTGATTGGGTCATTTAATGTTGCACCTCCACCAGTAATTGAGTTGATGTCGGCGGAAGCTAAACCAGTTCCCAAAATATTGATTTGGTGATAGCTATTGGCATAGTTAAGTCCAATATCAATGTTGGAGGTAGGTTTGAGGGTCAATTGAGCAGCGGCAATGGTACTTCCACCAAAGAAGCCAGCACCAAGGAGAGTAGTGCCAGTATTAGTGGGAATCGCAGAGTTAACGCTGCCATACAAAGCGCGGAAGTCAATCTTGTCCGTTGGACTCCAAATAAATCCAACAGCCGCCGCTAAGCCAGTACCAGATGTACCTCCAGATACACGAGTCGCGGCATTTAAGCCTTGACCAAAGCGGGAGATAGAGCCTTGCCCTTCGCTAGCAAAGGGACTAATCGCAGGAAACGCATCGGAGACCTCAGCATTAGAACCAGCAAACATGGTGAACTTATCAGCGACTGGGAAAATGTACAGTAACTTGTAGAGATTTACAGAGTTCGCGGCTGATGTACTAGAGTTTGATGGATTGAAATTGAGGAATTGATTCTCAAAACCTAAGCGCACATTACTTGAGCTACCTAGTGGATCGGCATAGCCCAAAGGTGCAGCCAGACTATTGATATTTGTAGCTTGCAACCCAGTAATCAATAAATCTTTGCCAGTAAAACTGGTCATCAAATTCAAGCGTACACGATTATTGAAAACAATATTCGTGTTTCTGCTAGCAGGTTCATTAGGATTTGCACCTGTAGCACCTGACACACTGAAAATTGCTTCACCACTGAGTTTAGTTGTGGTAGAGAATTGTTGAGCCTCCAGCTTAGCTGTCTTCGCATCAAGAGCATCAACACGTCCACGCAAGGTCGCGAGTTCGGCTGCAAATTCTTCTTGGAGCTTTTGGAGGGTGGCAAGATCTTCTTTGCTAACTTTATCAGCTAGCCCTGCCGAGATGATTTCATTGATTTTGTCGAGACAAGCATTTAAGCCAGCCGCAAACTCAAAACGAGAAGTTGCTTGTCTACCGCGAAAAGTGCGATCGGGATATCCTGCAATACAGCCATAGCGTTCAACTAGTGATTGCAAAGCCGTAAAAGCCCAATCAGTAGGGCGAACATCCGATAGCTGTGAAACAGATGTCACGTTTTGGGCAGTTACATCGGTCTTGCTATTGATTGTGTCACGGTCAATATCGCTAAACAATTGAGAAGTGGATGACTTAGGAGATTCACTAGGGTTTGCGATCGCAGATTTAGCAAACGCTCCTAAAGATAGAGGCAAACTCACAAACAGTAAACCAAGACCATAAACAGCAGATTTTTTCATTTTTAAACTTTTCTTACACAGTTATTAAGGAGTTATTTAATTTATTTGTTGAATTTAAAAAAGATTCTTAACTTCTTAACAGTTTGTAAAATTAAAAGCTTTAAATGATCCCCCTCAATCCCATTTAAAAAGGGAGATTGAGGGGGATCTCGAACAAGCCTAAAATAGTTTCTAAAGTCGGGAATTCTAGAAAGAATGAGATAGCCTAAGCTTTCTTGATCTTCAAGCTATCAAGATAGGCTTGAGGATTCTCAGGATCAAACTTTACGCCATCGAAGAATTCTTCGATGCCGCGAGAAGTGCTAGTTGGGATGTCAGCCGCAGGAATACCAGCTTCCTTCGCAGCCTCGCGCCAGATATCTTCGCGATTGACCTTCTTGATCAAGTCTTTTGCAGTCGCTAAGGATTCCTTCGGCAAGAAGCCCCAACGTACACTCTCAGTCAAGAACCATAGATCATGACTCTGGTAAGGATAAGAGACACTTCCTTTAGAATCTTTCCAATACAGAGGAGCCATGCTCTTGTCATCGATCACCCTGCCATCACCCAAGTCATACTTACCCATCATTAGTTCGTCAAGGACTTCAGGAGCAACGCTAAGATAGTTTTTGGTTGAGACAATCTGAACAAGTTCCTTACGATTATCGAAGTTGTCACACCATTGCTGAGCTTCCATGATCCCCTTGAGCAAGGCCTTGGTTGCTTTCGGGTTTTTATCTACCCAGTCAGCACGCATGGCGAGATACTCTTCAGGATGAGCCTTCCAAATTTCCGCAGTGAGCGCAGAAAGAAAGCCAATCTTCTCTTTAACGATGCGATATGGCCAAGGGTCGCCTGTACTAAAGGCATCCATCGTGCCAGTTTTCATGTTGGCAACTGTTTGAGCAGAAGGTACGGTCAGCAATTCTATATCATTGTCAGGATCGACTCCATTGGCAGCGAGCCAATAGCGAATCCAGAACTCTTGATTAGCTTTTGGGAACGTGTGAGCAGCTTTAAATTTAGTTCCCTCAGACTTCATCTTGTCAATGAGTGGTTTGATTTTGTCAGACTTCAGCCCCACGCCCTTATCTTTATGCTTACCTGCGATCGCAATGCCATTGCCATGAGTATTCAACTGGAGCAAAACATACATCGGGACTTTGAGATTGTCGGTAATGATACCTTCAGAAATCAAATAGGGCATAGGCATCTGCCACTGACCACCATCAATACCGCCTGCGGGTGCACCAATTTTGACATTGTCTCTAGCTGCGCCCCAGTTGGCTTGCTTAGATACCTCCACGTCAGTCATGCCATATTTAGCAAAAAAGCCTTTTTCTTTGGCAATGATAAGAGCTACAGATTCGACAATTGGCAGATAACCGAGCCTCACCTTGGTTGTTTCAGGCACTTGTTCTGTGGTAAGTGCGGCTTTAGTGGCTTGCGCTGAAGTAGCTGTGGGGGTTGCTGCGGGAGGGTTGCCACATGCTTTAAGTAAAACTGAACTTACAGCAGTTGCACCTGCGACAGCTATGAAACGGCGGCGAGAAACATTATTGAAATTGGACATAGTTTCGTTCTTATGTGTAAAGTGGATTTTTAAAATAAGTTAAGAAAGCGCAAAACTTAGGATGCGATCGCCTACCAGTAAATCGAAAATCTCATGACAGACAATCTTCAAAGGTAATCTCAACTTGATGAGACTAAGTTCTAAAAGTTAAGAACGATTGATTTGTTGCTATAGATATCTTAGAGTTAATGCTTGATAGAGTAAAGTCTATTATTCTTATGATATATATAGATTTTCATCTATAGTAAATCTCCTCATAATAATTTTAAGGAGATTTATCAAAAAGAATATTCCCATGTAAACCCAGCGCAATCGTCTCGCTTACATTGTGATTATGTAGGCAGGCGGCAAGCGTTACTGCAAATAAGTTCTGCGTCCCTCTAGAAGAACTACGGGTTTTATTCTAGAGGCGGTATATTCACCAGATCTAAACACTTTATTATCAGTTTTTACTTATGCGTAATGCATAGTACATAGTATTTTATCTATGCTTGATATAAATTTATTTGACTTGAAAATTAGTCGCAGACAGGATTTAATCATTTGTTCGCAGCTTAATATTAAAAAAAGCTTTTCTAAAATTTAAAATTTATTTGGATATATTTTATGGATCGTATCGTAGGATTTCTTGGTCGTCGCAACCTGATCAAATCTATGGGAATCGCTGGAGTTTCTTACGCTGCGTCAGTCGCTTGCACGCCATCGACCACTACCAAAGCCGCAGTTCCCGCCGCAGCTACTAACTGCCCTTCAACTGAAATTCCAGCAGGAATTGCTAAGCGTCCTGCGGCAAAGGATCTGACCCCAGATGATGCGCTGAAACTTGTGATGGATGGGAATCAACGTTTCGTTGATGGCAAAACATTTCATCCTCGCTCTGGCAGAGAAACGGTAATTCAAACTGGTGCCGACCAGTTTCCATTTGCCGCATTTCTAGGTTGTGCAGACTCGCGCGTTCCGATTGAAACTGTATTCGATCAAGGCATCGGCGACTGTTTTGTCTGTCGTGTCGCGGGGAACATTGCTAGTCCTGAAACTGTTGGTAGTCTTGAGTTTGGCACATTGGTACTAGGCTCTAAATTAATCTTGGTGATGGGACATCGGTCATGCGGTGCGGTGGTCGCAGCGATGGGTAGATTGGATGAACCAAGTGTGGATTTAAAGGATTTGGGTATGATTCCCTCACTCGTTCCCTATCTCACTCCCGCAGTCAAAGAGATAGAAGAAAAAGTAAAAAGGGAGGGGATTGCAAAAGTACCTAATGATCTTGAGGCAACGATTAAAGCCAATGCAAAAATTCAAGCCGCAGCTTTGGCAAAATCTTCTATCTTGTCTAAGTTGGTCGCAACGGGCAAGCTTAAAATATTGCCTGCCTACTACGACATAACGAGTGGCAAGGTTACTTTGTTGACCTAATTTCTTGACTTTTGCGATCGCCATAGCTTTTTACGCTTACCTACTTAACTGACAAGCAAGCAAACTGATATTATTTAGGAATATCATTTAGCAATATTTTTTTAGCAATATCATGATCAATGCTTTAGAGTTTTTTCAAAAAAGTGCAGGAACTTGGCGATCGCAACGAACTACGCATCACCTAGCCTTTCGTCGTGCCGAAAAAGGTGGTTCGGAAATTTATGTTAATCCGCTCAATGCTGACGATCCCAAGGTGATCGAAATTTGTCAAATGCATGAAGTTGAGCCAGCCACCGCGATCGGTGGAGCCTATGTGAAATGGGATGGGACTATGGCATGGGATAAGGAAGATGGGGAAACTCACTCTGGCGAAACTGTATTTGCGCTAGTGCCAGATGATGAGACGGGTCGCAAGGGTAAGCTTTTGCGCGAAGTTGGTTATGTGGAAGTAGTGCCTGTGATTGGGCGTTATGAAATTGATGACGAAGAGGCGCTGGTGTTAATCACCGATTATCCTTCGATGAGTTCCTATGAGCGCTTTTGGTTTCCTGCGCCCAATGTGCGGATGCGGGCTAGTACCGTTAAGCGTTTTGGGGGATTTAGTCAGGCGACTTTTTGTACTGAAGAACTAATTGTGGAAGCTGATAATGCTGAGATGGTGGAAGAGCCTAGTTCGATCGCTCAACCTGCGATCGCCTCAGTATTTGGCTGGTAAAATCCCGCAAAAAGAGAAGCGCTTCGCTCTTCTCTTTTGTGAATAAGAAAAGGAGCGCAAAGCGCTTCTTTTTTTACTAGCGAAATGGTGGTGCGTAGATTAAGCCGCCATTTTTCCAGAGTTCATTTTGTCCGCGTGGTAATTTAAATGGGCTATCTTTGCCAAGATTGCGATCGTAAATTTCTGCATAGTTGCCCACATGTTTGATCACTCGCGCTGCAAAATCATTGGCGATACCCGTATCTTTTCCTAAGCTGCCATCAATTCCTAGAAACCTACGAATTTCAGCATTTTTACTTTGCAATTGAGTCGCCAGATTTGTTGAAGAAATATCTAAATCCTCTGCCTCGATCGCTGCAAAAATAATCCACTTGACAATATCCGCCCACTTCGAGTCACCATCACCGACCGCAGGCGCTAGCGGCTCCTTAGAAATCACAAAATCTAAAACCACATGATTTTCAGGATCGGCGAGTCGGGTACGGCGGACTACGAGCGCAGAGCGATCGGCGGTAATCGCGGTGCAACGTCCTGACTGATAAGCATTAAATGTGGCATTCACATCTTCATAAACGACAGGTTTATAGGCAAGGTTGCGCTTCCGCATTTGATCGGCAAGATTCTGCTCGGTGGTTGTGCCAGTTTGAGCGCAAATATCAGCATCCTTGAGATCAGCGATCGCCTTAATATTGCTATCTTTTCGCACCATCACACCCTGACCGTCATAAAAAACTACGGGCATAAAAGCAAGACGCGAACCAGTATCTCGACTTAATGTCCATGTGGTATTTCGACTGAGTACATCGATTTCGCCCGACTGCAAAGCCGTGAAGCGTTCCTTTGCATTAAGGTTGCGAAACTGCACTGCATCAGGATTATCAAATAAAGCGGCGGCGATCGCCCGACAAATATCGACATCTAGCCCTGAATATTTGCCATCTTTATTCACGAAGCTAAATCCAGGTAATTCACCACTGACACCGCAAACCAATTTGCCACGACTTAAGATATTTTTAAGATTATTGGCACTACCAGCGACCGATTGATTTGGCTCTGGGATTGGCTCACAGGCGGCTAGGGCAAATAAACATAAACCTGCTATTAAACAAGCGATCGCCCGTTGCCAGACTTGCTTATATAAAAGATTTTTCCAGAAATCTTGACGACGCGATCGCTTTTGATAATGCATGAATATTTTTAGATGCTTTTATAAGTCAGTAGAGAAATTAGTAGTATATATCAACAAAATTTTTTGTCTACTTAAAAAACCCAAAAAGCTATGCCGCACGCTGCGCGTGCGCCATAGCTTTTTGGGTTTTGGGTTTAATTATGCGATTTGAGAAGTCCATTACAGGCATCGAAAAGCAGATCGATTACATAATTAAATCCATCTGCAC
>JAJAZG010000555.1 GCA_026785865.1 Pseudanabaena sp. CAN_BIN31 | reverse complement strand
TGCAGTAATTGACTGCTAATATAAAGAGATTAAAGGGAATAAATTCCCTCGTCCGATTTTCATCTCAGGTCTGAAGACACTGAGCTTTCAATCTCTCGTACTTTTCTGTAAACTCACAAGTTGTAAGAGTACTTGATAACCCATATCCGTATAGACTATGTTCCTAAAAGTCAAACTTATACCGTAAAATCGCATAGAGTCTTGCAAGTCAAGGAAGTCAAAGAAAGAAAACTAGAACTAAAATATTTCTGAGATTTTAAGATCTCTAAGGCTTGAATAAGAATTTTGGTCATACTCCCTTCCCAGCATAAAAATAGACATTAAAACCCAAGAATTAGCGTTGCGACGCGGAGCGCCGCAACGTCTAATCTTTCACTGGGAAGGGAGTAGCTGCGCTAATTAAGTGAACTTTTGGGTTACCCAGCAAGTTCGCTTGCCATAACTAAGTCTTCGACATTCTGTAGCATCGTCTGACAAATACGATCTAATGGGAGATCATTAGCATCATGTCCAAATGGATCTTCAATTTGAATACCGATCTCTTCGATCCCTAACAAGGTGAAACTAATTAGCGACACAATTGGAGGAGTTATCCATTCTAGTTGAGAAACCATTTGAAATGGCAACGATAAGCAATAAATCATTAGTAATTGCTTTAGATGAATTGAATAGGCAAGTGGGATTGGTGTTCTGAGAATACGTTCACAAATGCCAGCAACATCAATAGTTTGGTGCAATAGCTGAGTCATGTCGACTAATTGATAGCGATCGAGTTTACCTTGTTTAGACTGCTTTTGCAGATACCGACTAATCCAAAAAGTAATTTCGAGTGGCGGATGATTCATTAATTTGAGGCTATCAAACTGCTCAGGTGAGAGACTTGCTTCTAGTTCTGCGTTGATGGGTTCCGATCGCAAATGTAATTTTAAGGCGATCGCAAAGGCTGGCAGTAGCTTAACTGCGGCGATTTTGGCTTGACGATCGCTAGGCTCTATCTCTTCAATTGCGACTAACATTTGTCGTGATAAATTCCGCACTGTATTTAACAACACTCCCCAAGCCTTACGACCTTCCCAAAAGCGTTCATAAGCAGTATTAGTACGGAATACGAGTAATAGACCTAGCACGATATTGGGAATAATACTGCCAAGAATCGGTAGAGAAACTTTAACTTGATACAGATAAAGAATATAGACAAAAATAGCAAACAATCCACATAATAGCGATCGCGGCATAACCTCTGGAACTACTGAACCTCGCCAACGAAGCGCAATGCGAAACCATCCATCTTTCTTTTTTATTATCATTAAAGTTTGCTAACTGAAGATGTCTATCGTGAGCCGTCAGGCATAATCGCACCATCAAGAAATGCACTACTTAGCTTGAAAATGAATATATCTGACAAGTGAGTTTAAGAACTCCAAGGTTTTGTGCTAGCTCTCGCTAATAATACTCCAATCTGGATGCCAAGCAGCAATACCAGCCCAATAAAACATCGTTGCCGCCACTTGTTTACTACGCCACATAATCTTATTACGCCACACAGTCAGCGTATCAAAACCATAGGTAGAGAATGTGATATGAGAGCCGAGAAATCCAGTTCTAATCAATAAGTCTAATTCAGTCGGATAGCCTGAAATCCCTTCAGAAATCGTGAAAAAGAAACCCATTGCTAAACAACCTGACAAATTAATACCAAAGGTTGCGTAAGGGAACTTTGTACCAAATCTAGATTTTGACCATTCTGTAAGGTAAAAGCGTGACAATGCTCCAGTCACTGCGCCTAATGCGATCGCCAAAACATTAGTTATATCTGACATTAGAAGTAAACCTTATACGGCTTATTAATGGTTTGAGTAACCCAGATAATTTTTTGAAAGTGCGGCTTCGCGGCACTTTCAAAAAATTATCTGGGTTCTATGGCAGTGCTATGCGCTGTATCTAAATTCGTATTAATAGCTTTGCTCGCAAGCCATGATATTGATAGCGATCGCCAACGATGAGCGCAAATCAGATGCATTTGTGCTATGCGAATTGCTCAGCATTATCACCGCTAAAATTTTTTGATAATTAGGTTGCATAATGCACCATATCTGATAGGATATAATCCGTAACAAATTTGGAGAGATGGCTGAGTGGACGAAAGCGGCAGATTGCTAATCTGTTGTACGGCAGGTAACTCCGTACCGAGGGTTCAAATCCCTCTCTCTCCGTTCACAAGTCTGTCATAGAGCGCAATATGGTTAATAAACCCTCAACCGATGTAATAGGCGAAGCGCCAGAAATCGATCCCAGTAAGTTCAACGCGACAGAGGTTGCCGCGATCGCGGATCGTCTAGAGCACGATAACTACGCTAATGCTTTTGAGAGTTTGAGTGACTGGCATATCTTGCGATCGCTAGCTTTTAAAGGTTCAGAGCTAGCCGAACCATATCGGCATTTGTTAGACGTAGAAGCATTTGACGAATGTTACAAAACAAAAAAAAACGCGGCTCCAAGAGCCGCTTTTTTTATTGTTGAGGATTGGGACTAGGCTTTGCTGGTAAAGCATTAGTAAACTTTTCGGTGGCATTTTTACTTTCGTAAATGCAATCAACGGTGGGGGCTTTGTCGAGATCGCCTGTAAAGCCAAAAGTATTCATCCTGTCTTTGCATTGACGAATATCTGCTTCTTTAATCACATTTTTTTGTAATAGCACATTCCAGTTATTTGGCAGCACAACGCAGCCAGGGACAGGTTCGGCTTGACTGATAAACACATTAAAAGGGTTGAGTGTCACATAAACACGGCTACTCATCACCATTGCCGATGCACCATAGTTATTGCAAAAGTCACGGCTTGGGGCAAGATTATCTAAACGAATCGCATCAACGGTGCGCGGCGTGGGGTTAAGTGTGGAAAGGGCGATGCCCACACCGATACCAACCGCAAAAATCGCACCTGCGATCGCTAGTTTAGTGGTTGTGCCGTTATCTCTTGGTTCGGTGGGTGGAGTGTTCAGAGTTGCGGAGGATCTACTACGTCTTGCCATAGATGTGAGTTAAGGTATTTCTTAGATTAACCGAAAGTGCTGAGATTTTGGGGGATTTGCAGAGCAAACCATTCAAAAGTTAGAGAATTGCCACACCTGCGCGATCAAGAATTTCGGGAATTAAGTGTTCAGCTTTGATCGCCATAATATGTACGCCTTGGCAAATTTGCCGCGCCGTTTGGATTTGCTCTGCCGCGATCGCGATCCCTTCTTCTAATGGGGATTTAGCTTTGGCTAGGCGATCGATGATGTGTTCAGGAATTTGGACTTGAGGCACAAATTTATTTAGAAATAGTGCATTTTTTGCGGATTTAATCAAAAATATTCCTGCCAAAATAGGTTTATCCGATTGGTTGGCGATTTGGTTAACAAATTTATCGAGGCGATCAAAATCAGTAATTAATTGACTTTGAAAAAATTGCGCCCCCGCATTAATCTTGCGCTCAAACCGTTTTTGCAAACCCGACCAGCTTGGCGACTGCGGATCGACGGCGGCTCCTGCCAAGAAATCTGTACCTTGGTGGGGCAATGCTTTGTTATTGGCATCCAGCCCTTGATTAAGTTTTTGAATCAGTTGTAATAGGCGTACTGACTCATAATCAAAAACCGATCGCGCATCGGGAGAGTCGCCAACTTTAACAGGATCGCCCGTAAGCGCCAGAATATTTGTGATTCCCAAGGCGGCTGCGCCAAATAAATCGCCTTGCAGTGCAATCCGATTGCGATCGCGACAGGCGATTTGACAAATAGTTTCGATCCCAATGTGCTGCTGAATTAAGACTGAGGCAGCGACAGGACTCATGCTCATTACCGCTCGACTGGAATCGGTGATATTAACCGCATGGACTCGCCCTTTAAGCGATCGCGTTTGTTCGAGCATATGGCTAGGATTAGCGCCTTTTGGCGGCGAAACCTCAGCCGTGATCAAAAATTCCTTGGCGGCGATCGCCTTGCGAAATTTGGTAAAGGGTTGCTCAAATACTGACTGGGGCGGCTCGATCATGCGAAACAAGACTGTTGAAGGAATTTTAAGGTTTGTCTGCATTTTAGACTAAAGCTCTCTTTAGCGATCGCCTAAAGCCTAGTAAGTTCGGCGATCGTCAAGTATGTTAAACCCAAAAAGCGGATGCGGCGCATCCGCTTTTTGGGTTTTGGTTTGTCTTAATATCAAGTGGTGACAGCTATAAGTTCGGCGATCGCCCCAAAATTTTGAATTTTTGGAAAACTTTGAGTAGGCATAATTATGATAAGTTAGAGCATTGCAAACACTTTAGAGATATTTTCGAGAGATATTTTTGGCAACGAGCAAAAACTCTTCGCTCCTCGAAATGTTGCCCTAGACATCCCCAACAAGTTTATTAATATGGCAGACATTACAACCAAACAAATTCAAGAGCTACGTGCGAGAACTGGCGCAGGTATCAAAGACTGTAAAGCGGCTCTCGTTGAATCCAGTGGCGATTTCACTAAAGCAACCGAATACCTCAGACAAAAAGGGCTAGCCTCTGCTGTCAAGAAAGCCAGCCGCGCTGCTACCGAAGGTATCGTCCATAGTTATATTCACTTCGGTAGCCGCATTGGTGTGCTAGTCGAAGTTAACTGCGAAACTGACTTTGTGGCCCGTCGCGAAGAACTCAAACAACTAGCTGATAGCGTAGCTAAGCAAATTGCCGCATGCCCTAACGTTGAATATGTCAGCGTTGCCGATATTCCTGCCGCTTTTGTGGAAAGCGAAAAGCAAGTCGAAGCTGGTAAGGATGACCTCGCTAGCAAACCTGCCGCGATGCGCGACAAAATTGTGCTTGGTCGGATTGAAAAGCGTATGAAAGAATTGTGCTTGCTCGATCAACCCTTTATCAAAGATCAAAGCATCACTGTTGACGAGTTGGTGAAGATGACTGGCACTAAACTTAGCGAAAACGTCAAAATTCGTCGCTTTGTGCGCTTTGTCGTTGGTGAAGAAATTGCTTCTGAAGCTTCTGAATCTCCCGCAGAATAAGATTTTACCCTCATCTCCCAGCCACTTTTCCATTAATGGGAGGGCGGCTAGGTGTGAGGGTAAAAGATTAGACAGTGCGGCGCTTTGCGCCGCACTGTCTAATCTTTCACTGGGAAGGGAGTAATTGATACTCAAAATAAAAAATATTGTGAACTATGACGATGCTAGTGCGTATTGATCGAGATATTCAAAATAACCAACAGGCGATCGCTGATGTGATCAGCCGCATTGATGTTATTCATATTGAGTATTCACAGGCGATCGCCAAGGCAACACAGCAACAGATTTTGCTAGCTGTATTTAAATTTTGCACTCAAAAATGTCCTGATGCATTTCTAGCGCTATCCCTATCAGCGCGGCAGAATTTGCAAGAAGCATTACGACAAACGATCGCTTTGCTTTGTGAACAGATGCAAAAAACCTTAGAAGAATGCGATCGCGATAGTCGCACCAATCAAGAAAATCTCGATACTTTGCTGAGTAAGCTCCTCAATGAAAGCATGGAGACATTGAACCAGCTTTTAGTCGAGCATCAAGTTTTAAGTGCTGAAGATAAAGCGCAAGACGATAAAACGACCCAAATGAGTATTCGTCTCGCCGAAATTGAGTTTACTGATCGCCAAGTCATGTCCCATCGTGGTGAGTTACGCGTTTTATCAGCAAGGTCAGCCCATTTGCACAATGAGCTAGAAAAAAAATATCAACAAAAAACTATCGCTGAAGCAGAATTGGCATGGCGATCGGCATGGGTAGGATAATGGTCAGACAAGGGGCTTAAGCCCCTTGTTTATATCAAATTTAGAAACTATGACAAAAAATCGTGTGGTTTACCGTGAGTTTGGCGCACCTGAAGACGATGACCCTGAACAAAATGCGATTAATCTGCCGCCACAGCAGCAAAATCCTCGCATTCAAGTAACGCGCCGAGGTAAGGGTGGTAAGACTGTAACTGAGGTGACAGGATTTCAGACGACTACCGATAATTTGGCGAAGCTGACTAAGCAGTTAAAAAATCAATGTGGTACGGGCGGCACGGCTAAAGAACAGGCGATCGAGATTCAAGGCGATTGCAGCCAGAAAATTTTGCAGATTTTGTTAGGCTTAGGCTACAAAGCAAAAATAAGCGGTAAGTAAGCTCCGCTAGCGATATAAGCAACTAAAAACTTGATTTGCGGTTAGTTGTAATGAGATCTCATCTAAACAAGTTGCGAGATTTTCCCCGCTAATAAGTTGAAGTGGTTGATTTGGGCGAAAAATCATGATTACTTGCTCTTGGCTGTCAATTAACCAACCTAGCTTTGTTCCTTCATTTAGACAAGTTTGAATTTTTGCAATTAGTTTGGTTGTACTTTGATTAGTCGAGAGAATCTCAATTAGCCAGTCTGGAGCGCCTAGAATTGGAGAATTATCTAAAGGTATACGATTTTTGTGAATGATTGTGATATCAGGAACCACCGAGATTTGACTCAAGATACAACGCAGTTCTGGAAAAGCTTCATAACAACTATCAGTATTGTCGATCGCTCTGACTAGATATTTTTGCAAAAGGCTATGGAAAAAAGTAGGCATGGGCTTTTGCAGGACTTGACCATTAATCAGTTCCCAAGCTGGGGATTCTTCAACATTGGGAAGTTTAGAAAACTCATTTAAGGTGACTGACTGAAGGGTTGCTAAAACCATAAGTCATTTAATCTCAAAACTAGTAGCCTCAACTCTATCATATACAAAATCAAAGGTGTCGCAAAGTAACATCTTCATTTTAAATTCCAACATTCACGGGCGATTTCCCAGTCTTCTTGGGTGTGGATTACTAAAATCCGCACTGCCGAATCAGGCGTAGAGATATCGCAATCGATCGCCCGTTGATTATTCTTCTCCAAATCTAACTTCAGTCCCAAAAACTCAAAACCTGCACAAGTCGCCGCCCTAATATCGGGAGAATTTTCGCCCACGCCTGCGGTAAATACTAAAGCATCTAAGCCGCCGAGACTTGCCAGCATTGCGCCAATATGCGATCGCAGACTATGCACATATACATCAAAAGCTAGTTGGGCTTGCTGGTTGCCATCAGCGATCGCCTGAATGATCGGGCGCAAATCTGCCGAGATTCCTGAAACACCTAACAAACCAGATTCACGGTTAAGGAGGTGTTCGAGTTTTTCCACATCCATATCAGGCTGACGTAATAAATAGATTAAAATCCCTGCATCAATGGAACCCGAACGACTTCCCATCACTAAACCTTCAAGGGGCGTAAATCCCATCGTCGTATCAATACTCTGACCATTACGAATTGCGGCAAGAGAACATCCATTCCCCAAATGGCAGGTAATCAAGCGTAAATCTTCGACTTTGCAATTGAGGATTTTAGCGGCGCGATCGCGACAATATTGATGACTAGTACCATGAAATCCATAGCGACGAATCCCTTGTTCTGCATATTTGCTAGGAATGGCGTAAGTATAAGCCGCAGGTGCTAAATGAGCATGAAAGGCGGTATCAAATACAGCAACTTGTGGAGTATCCCTAAATACTTTTTCGGCGGCTTCAATTCCTTCTAAATTCGCAGGATTATGGACTGGTGCGAAGATGGCTAATCGGGCGATCGCTTCTTTCACTTCAGGATTAACAACCGCACTTTGGCGATATTCTGCACCACCATGGACAACCCGATGTCCGATCATATCAATTTCGGCGGGACTATCAATAACCGCAGTTTCTCCACTCCACAAAGTTTCGAGCATGTGCGCGATAATCTCAGGGCGCGAGGTTGTCGCGATCTCTTGTTGCAGAACTTTACCCTGATACGTCTTGACCTTAATCTCCACCGATCCTGCATGATGTGTCCAGTCTACCGTTGCTTCCCAAATAGGTTCAGGCGGCGTATCAGGCAAAGCACTTTTTAAATCCTGTTCTAAATCATACAGGCAACTTTTTTGACTGCTCGATCCTGCAT
>JAJAZG010000554.1 GCA_026785865.1 Pseudanabaena sp. CAN_BIN31 | reverse complement strand
GTCTAGGTTCGCTACTTTTATCGCTGTATTTTTGCTGTTAATAACTTTCTCCTGCTTTTTCGCTTCTACTCTACCTTTCGCTATTTATTTTACCCTTCCTTTACGAGCGGAATGTGGGTTATAAAGAAAGGCTCGCATCAGCGAGCCTTTCTTTTATTGTGCGATTATTTTTGCTGCGAGTGAAAGACTCTCTTCGTAAAGTACCTCTCGCCCCCAACGTTGCAACTGCTGTCCCAGCAGCGTATCAGCACTTTGATCGGCTAGAGATGATACTTGATGGACGCGATAGTTTTGCGCCCCGCCGCCAGCTTCCATCCGCATACAGCCTGTTGACTCAGAGCAGAATACGTTGCAAGCGTCAACATTTTGATTGGAGGCGGTCAAGCGCAAACCGATCAGATCGCCCACAACTTCGCCAACATCACCAATGGGAATTGCCGCCAATTCGGCTTTAACCTTGATATTATTTCGTCCTTCAAAAATGACGTGCTGAAGATTATAGTCACCACCTTCATTACTGCGCTCAAGTGGTTCCCAGCCAAGACGGCTAGCGATCCATCCCAAGAACATCAAAGCTTGGGTACTGTTGCCACGCTCATAGTCAATAGTAATCCCATCGATCTCCCAGACGGCCGAACGGCGATCGGGTTGGTCAAAGGCTTGAGCAGTTAGCTCTTGCCAAGGTGCAAGACGTTGCCAATTCAGGTCAGCAATTTGTGTGCCTGATTGGATCATCGCTTCAACCTTGAGTAAATCTGCCTCAGAATCAGCAAATACTGCTGAGTCCATAATCAAGCGATCGCTCAAATTGACCATCTTCTCAAACATGCGCGTATTCGGCGCAGGGCTATCTTTCCACCACAGAAATACAGGTAAGTCAGGGATCAATAATTCTGGCAGAATGCTATGCACGCGATCAAAGGCCCGTTTCGCGCCAGTCAGAGTGATGTATTCACCACAAACTAATGAGCTACGATTTTTTTGAATCGGGCAGTAAGCGGCTACCTGTGCGGATATGCCTTGATCTTCTTCATCTATGGTGACCAAATCGATGACCCGACATGGACTCTGAGAGGCGATCGCATCCACAGAAGCCATCCGCGATGCTGCACCGATAGTTTCTGGTTCATATACCAACAGATTAAAAGTGGTGGCACGAGCAGCCGAATTTTCACCGTAGGACTGCCAAATTTTGCTTAGTTCTTCTTCGACTTGAGATACCGAGACATCTTTGGGAGCTTGTAAAGATACAACGGAAGTTGCTTGCGTATTCATAGGAAATTTATCAACCCTAAATCAACACCGTTTACATTTATTTTTTGGAAAGTCGGGCTATACCCGACTCTCCAAAACTTTGTCTTACAGCGATTTATGCTGCAACCAAATCTCATTTTTTTATAAAAGCCATGTTTTGCGTGACTTTTATAAAAATTACTGATTCGTTATAGTCGTCGCCATTGTCGCCCATCACGTTCGATCAGTTGTTCGGCTTCAGTCGGGCCCCATGTTCCCGCCTCATATTGCGGAACGACACTGGGATCGTTGGGCTGCTCCCATGCACTTAGTGCAGGTGTAACCACTTTCCAAGCAGCTTCCACTTCGTCACCGCGTGTAAATAGGGTCTGATCGCCCAACATACAGTCCAACAACAGGCGATCGTAAGCATCGGAGCCTTCGATACCAAAGGTTTTACCGTAGCCAAAGTCCATATCAACTGAACGCGATCGCAGGTCAGCGCCTGGCATCTTCGCCTCAAACTTGAGCTCCACCCCCTCATTAGGTTGAATCCTCAGTGTCAGCACATTTGGCGAAACTTGCTTTGCCGCAGACTGGAATAGTAAATGAGGCACATTGCGAAACTGGATCGCAATTTCGCTGACTTTTTTAGGCATCCGTTTGGCAGTCCTCAAGTAAAAAGGAACGCCTTGCCAACGCCAATTATTAACCTCAAACTTCATCGCCACATAGGTTGGCACTAAAGAATCAGGATTAACATTCGGCTCATTGCGATAGCCTTCCACCTGTTTACCCTTCATCCAACCCGCACTATATTGCGCCCGCACACACGATCGCTCTAAGTGGCGGGTATCCGCGAGTCGGGTCGCCTGAATTACCTTCACCTTTTCATTTCGCAGAGAATCTGCGTCCATTGCATTGGGCGGCTCCATTGCGGTTAAGCAAAAGAGTTGCATCAAATGATTTTGCAACATATCTCTGAGCGCCCCAGACTTTTCGTAATAACCAGCCCGATCTTCGACTCCAACTGTTTCCGCAACCGTAATTTGGATATGATCGATAAACTGGCGATTCCATAATGGTTCAAAGATGGCATTAGCAAACCGCAACACCAAAAGATTCTGAACGGTTTCTTTACCTAGATAATGATCGATGCGATAAATCTGTTTTTCGTCACAAACTTTCTGGACAACTCGATTAAGAGCTTGACATGAGGCAAGATCCCTCCCAAAAGGTTTCTCAATCACCAATCGAGACTTCTGCGGATTTTTGATCATCCCCGCTTCACCTAACTTCTCGATCGCATCGATAAAGAAGTTGGGCGAAACTGCTAAATAAAAGACGCGATTCCCGCGAGTGCCTCTTTGTTGATCGAGTTGTGTCAGGAATTCATCAAGTTTGTGATAATCTTCGAGATTACTCATATCGAGCGATTGATAGTACAAGCCTTCAGCAAAATCTTGCCAAACTGCTTCAGCACCAATGCCCACAGAGAATTTTTCTACACCCTCACGCATTTGCTCACGGAAGTAGTCATGGCTCCAAGGTCTTCGAGCCACACCAACGATTGTGAGTTCGGGTGGCAGACGACGCTGCTGTTTGAGATGGTAGATTGCGGGAATTAACTTGCGGATGGTCAAGTCACCTGACGCACCAAAGATCACAAGGATCGATGGTTCTGGTGTTCTTTCTTGCTGTAAACCAACCCGTAAGGGATTTTCGAGTATTTGTACCACAGGCTCGTTTATGTGAACGCTAGCTAGATTCTAGCCAATATATTCAGTATTCAAACAATATCGTCTATTTTCTTTTGCGATCGCTACAGCGCCTTGCGTTGCCATAGACCCCAGATAATTTTTTGAAAGTGTCGCGAAGCGGCACTTTCAAAAAATTATCTGTAAGTTGCAAGATGATTGTGCCGCGCTTCGCGCGGCACAATCATCTTCTGGTTTTTGATATACAT
>JAJAZG010000553.1 GCA_026785865.1 Pseudanabaena sp. CAN_BIN31 | reverse complement strand
TCTCACGCCTGTTTATGGCGGCTTCATTGATGCTAAAGGCCCTCGCTACTGCCCTAGTATCGAAGATAAAATTGTCCGTTTTGCTGACAAAGAGAGCCATCAAATTTTTATTGAACCTGAAGGACGGAATATTCCCGAACTTTATATTCAAGGCTTCTCTACGGGAATGCCAGAGAATATTCAACTACAAATGTTACGGACTCTGCCTGGTTTGGAAAATTGCCACATGCTCCGCGCTGCCTATGCTGTGGAATATGATTACATTCCTGCGACACAGTGCTATCCCACTTTGATGACGAAGTTGATTGAAGGGCTGTTTTGTGCAGGTCAGATTAATGGAACTACAGGCTATGAAGAGGCGGCGGCGCAAGGATTAGTGGCAGGGATGAATGCGGCGTTATTTGCGAAAGGTAAAGAAATGGTGGTCTTGCCAAGGGCTAGCAGCTATATCGGTACTTTGATTGATGATCTTTGCACGAAGGAATTACACGAACCCTATCGGATGCTGACTAGTCGTTCGGAATATCGCCTGATTTTGCGATCGGATAATGCCGATCGCCGACTCACTCCGATCGGGCGCGAAATTGGATTGGTAAGCGATCGCCGTTGGCAATTATTTTGTGATAAGCAAGATCGCGTTCATGCCGAAGTGGAACGCCTAAATGGAACTCGTGTCAAGGAAAAAGATGAACTTGGTCAACGCATCACCGCCGAAACAGGTGAATCAATTCGTGGAGCAATTACGCTTTCTGATTTATTACGTCGCCCTAAATTTAACTATGCGGAGTTAATTCACTACGGTTTAGCCGATCCTAATTTGAATCGATTTGAACGACTTGCGGCAGAAATCGAAGTGAAGTATGTGGGCTATATTCAACGCCAAGAACATCAAATTGAGGAAGTTGCTAGACATAGCGATCGCAAGTTACCGACAGATATTGATTACAATGCGATCGAGACTCTTTCTAAAGAATCGCGAGAAAAGCTTAGCAAAATCCGTCCGATGACGATTGGACAAGCTAGCCGTATTGGTGGGGTGAATCCTGCGGATGTGAATGCGTTGCTAGTTTATCTAGAGATTCAGCATCGGATTGCTGCTAGAACCAGATAAAAGAGCGGATATGCGACACTTAGCATTGCCTTAATAATGTAATCTATCAAAAAACTATATATTTGGTGTAAAATCGCAAAATTCAAATCTGACTGCTTACTAATGTTTAATCTGAAACCACCTATTACTAGAGATCTTATACTTGAAATGGCAGGCTTAAGCCCAAGACGAGCTAAATTGACTCCACAATGTTTGCGTCAACCTATTAGTCAAGGAAAAGATTGGAGTCTTAGCCTACCCTTCAGTGAAACTTTTAGTACTACTTTTGATGACATGTGCGCCATAAGGCATAATGGTTTCAGGGAAGGTAATGGGAATTACTATACCTATCTTAAAGGTGCTGATGACGCTGATATTGTTAAAGTCGAAAATTGGATTTCTACGGTTGGTTCCTATGTGGTTATCCGAGACCTTCTATATCTTTCTTTTGCTATAGACTATACTTGTGAAGACGGAAATCCAGATAATTCAACAACTGAGATATGTAAACTAAGGCAAAAAGCGAAGTTATATGATGCTTCATCTTCAGCTACCGAAAGTACATACATTGCTGCTGACGAACTTCTCAAACTCTGTATGCAATTCCTTTTAAAGATTGACTGTTATACTTTTACTGATGCAATTGTGGCAATGCCAGCTTCTAGACCTGACAAAAATTTTGATTTGCCAAGCTATCTAGCAGGAAAGATATCTCAACAATGGGGTAAAGTTGATTTGAGTCATGCAGTAAACACTATCAAATCAAGACCATCCGTAAAAAATCAGGAAACCACTCATAAAAAGCTGGAAGCATTAGAAGGGTCTGTCCAAATTGATCAAAATATTTTTCAAGGAAAAAGTATACTAATCCTAGATGATTTGTATCAGTCTGGAGTATCAATGAACTATGTTGCTATGCTGTTACAAGAAGCAGGAGCGACGAAAGTACTTGGTTTGGCATGTGAGAAGACTTGTCGCAACGATGCGAACCGTTCTAGGAGGTAGAGCAATATGAATCTTAATAATTCTGCTTTTTATATTCTACGACTACTAGCAGTTAAAGGTGTTGGCTCGGTAAAAGTCAATACAATTCTAGAGCGTGCTAGGTCTTATCAAACAAATATAGGAGAACTTTTCTTGAATTTGAAAGTAATGGAGGAATTACTTTCTTCTCAGCAATTAGAGGAACTAAATTTTGGAACTTCTCTAATCAAAGAAATATGGGATAAACTTCAGGAAAATGATACCAAATTATTGGTAATTAATGAAGACGAATATCCAAGACGATTGCATTCACTTTTAGGAAAAAAAGCTCCACCAATTTTATTTGTATTAGGCAATCATCATATTTTAAATGAACCATCTGTCGGTTTCTGCGGTTCTCGTGAAGCAAGTGATAAGGGGCTTCAAGCTGCATATGAATGTGCTGAGCAACTTTCAGAAAGAGGACTCAATATTGTTTCTGGATATGCTAAGGGTGTAGATATAACTACTCACTTAGCTGCATTACAGACTAAGG
The DNA here is from genome assembly GCA_026785865.1 of Pseudanabaena sp. CAN_BIN31. GTDB lineage: Bacteria > Cyanobacteriota > Cyanobacteriia > Pseudanabaenales > Pseudanabaenaceae > Pseudanabaena. Next base: position 3,383 of record JAJAZG010000553.1, on the reverse strand, counting down.
GAATGACAACCCTAGTCTTACCAGAAGGAATATTCCATTTTAGAATCAAAAAGGAATTAGAGAATTATTGGGACTGGAATAAAATCGCTGTTGTGAGTGAGTTCCCTCCTAGATTAAGTTGGAGTGTTCGTAATGCAATGCAAAGAAATGCTACCATTTGCGCTCTTTCCCAAGCCATGATTCTCATCGAATCAAAAAGTACAGGAGGTAGTATTGCAGCAGGAAAAACTAGTTTAAAAATGCAAATACCTCTTTTTGCTGCGGATTATGCAGGTAGCCCAGACACGGCTGAGGGAAATCGAGAACTAGTAAGCTTGGGAGCAAAGCCTTTGGGAAGAAGCCGTAAAACCTGTAAGGCAAATATAGGACGTGTTTTGAATGCAATAGGCTACGAAAACAATGAAATTAACGCGATAGAAACCATGAAATTTCCTCAGTTAAGTCTTTTCTAGAAATCAAGCAATGTTCTTGATAGCAGTTATCCGAAACAAACGATCCAGATTGGTAGCATAAAAATTATGCCAATGAAAGAGAAGGCGATCGTGCTGATTAGTAAATCGCGATCAAGGTTGTACACTTCTGCAAGAATTAGTACCGATAGCCCCGTGGGAGTTCCAGACATTAAGGTTAAAATCAAACGCGGATCATGTCTAAGTCCAAAGGCGGTTGCGCCTAACCCGATCGCTAAAGGCACAACTGCCACACGCAAGAACGCCGCGATCGCTGCCGATTTTATGCTTTCCCATTTCTCGATTTTACCTAGACGCAATCCAACTAGGGAGAGGGCAAAGGCGATCGTCACCCATACTCCTGCATCTAAACTCGATTCAATTACTTCAGGTAAACCAATGGGGCGCGTATACCAACCGATCGCAAAAGCCCAAAGACTTGGCACAGTCGCCACATCTAGCAATAGTTTCCACCAAGGCGGCTTTACATCACTCTTACCGAAATAGCTAGCAATAAAAACCGCAATGCCATAATTACCCGCGACATTGCTGGCGATACTATAGAGAACTGCCCAATCGGTATAAGTGGAACTTGTTAGAGAATTGGTTAGCGTTAAGCCCACAAAGCCTGTATTGCCTAGCATCGTCGCCAAAATGAAGCTGCCCAAACTAGAGCGATCGCTATGTGGTTGTTTCGCAAATTGCCAACCGATGAGAGCCAATAGCCAACTGAGAACTAAAGCAGCGATCGCCACATAGGGAATAAACGGTGCATCTGAAAATTGTGTATGTCGAGCAAGCACAAATAATTGTAATGGCACTCCCACCCAATAGAGGGCGACACCCAGAAATTTAGAAGTATTAGCAGGTGCAAATCTGGAAGCGATGAAACCAACGCCTGTCCATACCATTAACGGAATATAAGCATTAATCAGATCGTTAAAATGGAGGAGAGACCAGAAGTTATTGAGTTCAGTTAGCAGCATTCAAAATCCATTCGGTGATACCATCAGCAAGGGTTGTCGCAAGTAGTTTTTGCTGTTGTTGATCGATAATCCATTCAAATTCGACGGGATTGATCATAAAGCCTAATTCCAAAAGTACTGATGGAGATACTGTCGGACGTGCCAGCGCCAGATTATTCCAATAAACCCCATAATCTTGGCGATCGAGCTTTTTAGCAATATAAGCATTAATAAATTTAGCAAAATCTTCAGCTTGGGGACTATACCAAAAAGAGCCGATGCCTGACGTATTAATCGCATCGCCATTATCAGGTAGAGCATTGTAATGGATACTTATAGCCAGCGTTGGCTCTTCTTGTTCAATTTTATTTACCCTCGATGCCAAATCAACATCCACATCATCGGTGCGAGTCATGATTACTTTAGCGCCACGATTTTGTAATTGATCATGGAGTAATCGGGAAGTAATGAGCGTAACATCTTTTTCTGGAAACCCCGTAGGCCCGCGTGATCCCAGATCCTCTTTGCCGCCATGTCCTGCATCTAATAAAATTTTGATATTTTTTAGAGGTTGGAGATTTTCTTGAGTAAGTATTGGCGGATGTTTGAGAGACAAAATCAAATTTGAACCTTGATAGCGAACTTTATAGCCCCATTGCTGTTTAGGCTTGAGGTTAATTGTATAAGTTACTTTGTCAGGATCTGTCTGTACCCAGTTCAGTTTATTGATAATTGAGTTAGGATCGATAGAAATTGTATCAGTCTGAGCCGTCACATTGTAGAGAGTAAAGGTAAATAGGCGATCGCCTTGAGTAATGGCGATCGGCACTGGCATTTCTAAGGGAATTGTTACTTCCGTCCAGATATTATTTTTATCCTTAACTCGTTTAGTATTGATACTGCGTACAATCGAGCGCGGTGGATGGTCTGATTCTTCAATCTTGGTCATACTTTCGCGCACCCACCCGCCATAGTCAAGCCGTAGCCAATTACCTTGCTTACCTGTAATCAAAGCTTTAGTTCCCTTCGGTAAAGGCGTGATACGCGAAAAATCGGAACTTGCGCCAGTTCTGGCATCAGCCGCGATCGCGGTTATTTCGGCGACTTGAATGTTTTTAGGAGAGAGAATCTCCACTTTCCCTGCGGCTTTTTCTTTGACAATGCGATCGCCTAAGCGCAATTCATATTCAGGATGATTGAGTTTACTGGCAACTTCAAAAGCGGTGCAGCCACGAAAATAGCCTGAAGGTGATTCAACAGTGGCTTCATTATCGCCTGTTAATACAGAAGAATTCGGTGGTAATTGAATATTGCGACGACGTGGTAAAAGTGGAACTTCGCGATCGCCGATTTTCACGAAAACCTTGGCGTTGGGCGTAGCGATCGCATCAAAACAAATTCTTTCATTTGGCTGTCGCGCAATATCTACAGTTGGGAATAGCGAATCTTTAATAAAGCCAACGTCAGTTGGCGGCAAAGTGATCCGCGACTCGCGCAAGACTTTTACATTGATTTGACGTTCATCATTGAGATCACCTGCCAAACTAACGTATTTGATATTAAAATTATTTTCGCCCAACTGGATCGGTAAACTCGGTGCAAAATGCCCAACCTCACTACGCTGGATTAATTTGCCATTGATGCTAACATTGCCAGCTTTGGGGGCGGTCCCAATAAAAAATAGGCGATCGCTCTTTGTAGTATGTTGCAACGGTGGATAGGTGAGATGTAGTTGCGAAGGCGGCACAAAATTTTGAGCGCCACTCGCCATCGCAAACATAAAGCTCAAGATCGCAGTCACAAAAATTCCTATCAGTCGTCGCATAATTTCTATCACTTGTCTAAAATGGCAATGTAACGCATCACTATTTAACACTACAGCCTATTGAGAGTAGATAATTTTTTGAAAGTGCCGCAAAGCGGCACTTTCAAAAAATTATCTGGGTTCTATGACAGCGCAAAACACTAT
>JAJAZG010000552.1 GCA_026785865.1 Pseudanabaena sp. CAN_BIN31 | reverse complement strand
GCTGTAGCGCGCGCTGCGCGTGCGCTACAGCTTTTTGGGTTTGACTTATGTTGAAGCAAGGGGCTTAAGCCCCTTGTTCCGTGACTGACTAGGCAAGCCAATCTCTAATAAAAAAGTACAGCGTCATCGCGGAACCAATACTAATTACAAAACGGCGCACCACAATCGGTGCAAGTTTTTGAGCATAGTGAGCGCTGACATAGCCCCCAATTACAGAAGCGATCGCCGCAACTACAGCTTGCTGCCAAAGTATCACCCCTGCCATCACAAAAGGGATCACAGTGACCGCATTGATGCAACTGGTCAGCATGGTTTTGTAACCATTCATGCGATTAATATTTGTCATCCCCATCAGTGCAAAGGTAGCCAGAAATAAAATCCCCATGCCACCGCCAAAGAATCCGCCATAGACTGCGACGATCAATTGCAGAATTTTAATTAGTAGCGATCGTAATTGCTTTAGTCGCGCAAATTTTGTTTGCTGCTGCTCGACCCATGCTGTGATTTTTTTGCTAAAGGCAAAGGCAAGGGTTGCAGTCAGTAACAAATAGGGCAAAATTCTTAAAAATACTTCGGGCGGGGTTTTTAATAACAAAACTGCACCGATCAATCCGCCGATCGCACCTAACACACACATTTGAATCAGCGATCGCTTGTCCTTTTCAAATTCGCGGCGATAAGCTCCTGCGCTGGCTAATGTGCCTGGTAAGAGGGCGATCGAATTAGTGGCATTAGCGGCGATCGGCGGAATGCCAACAAACATCAACACAGGAAACAAAATAAAACTGCCACCCCCTGCGATCCCATTTAGTCCTCCTGCTAATAGTGCTGCTCCAAAAATCAGTAAATATTGCCAGACCATATAGTAATTACAGAATAGTGATTGCAGATGACTTTGTAGATTACTTAATTTTGGCTTAATATTAATGGGGTAAGCAATTATTGTCGTCTTAGTGTGTCTAAGCTACGCGATACCTAGCATTAAAATTGCGTTTAAAAGTTAGAGCGTAGCCGTAAACCTTTAGCTACAGGCACTGGTACATTTTTAAATCGTTATGCCCAAAGTTCTCGTTTCTGACCCCATCGATCAAGTTGGTATCGATATCCTCTCTCAAGTCGCCACCGTTGACGTAAAGACTACCCTCAGCCCCGAAGAATTGATCCAAATTCTTCCCGAATATGACGCGATCATGATCCGTTCTGGCACAAAACTCGTCAAGGAAGCGGTCGAAGCTGGCAAAAACCTCAAAATCATCGGTCGTGCTGGTGTTGGGGTCGATAACGTAGATGTTGCTACTGCGACCCGCATGGGCATCGTGGTTGTTAACTCTCCTGAAGGCAACACGATCGCCGCCGCCGAGCATACGATCGCGATGATGATGTCGCTGTCGCGCTTTATCCCTGCCGCTAACCAATCTCTCAAGGGTGGCAAATGGGATCGCAAGAGCTTCACTGGTGTTGAAGTTTATAAGAAAACCCTTGGTATTCTTGGCTTAGGCAAAATTGGCTCTCACGTTGCCACCGTTGCTAAGGCGCTAGGAATGCGGATTCTTGCCTACGATCCATTCCTGACCGCCGAGCGTGCTGAAAAATTGGGTGTGCATCTAGTCGAGCTAGAAATTTTGTTGCGTGAAGCTGATTACATTACGTTGCATTTGCCTAAAACCAAGGAAACACATCATTTGATCAATGCCGATCGCATTGCGATCATGAAAGACGGTGTGCGGATCATCAACTGCGCTCGTGGCGGCATCATTGATGAAGTGGCGATCGCAGATGGCATCAAGAGCGGCAAAATCGGCGGGATCGCCCTCGATGTATTTGAAAATGAGCCTCTCGAAGATGTATCAGGTTTACGCGAACTTGGTGCAAATGTAATTTTGACCCCACACCTTGGCGCATCGACAGAAGAAGCGCAAACCAATGTGGCGGTTGACGTTGCTGAACAAATTCGTGATGTGCTGCTCGGATTACCTGCGCGATCGGCGGTGAATATCCCCGGTCTGCGCCCAGATGTATGGCAAAAACTCAAGCCTTACCTGCAACTTGCGGAAATGCTTGGCAATCTGGTTGGTCAACTGGCTGGCGGTCGTGTCGATACTCTCAATGTCAAGCTCCAAGGTGAAATCGCTAATAGCGAAAGCCAACCGATTGTGGTGGCGGCTCTCAAAGGTTTGCTAACTCCTGCTTTGCGTGAGCGCGTTAACTTTGTGAATGCCAGCATCGAAGCGAAAGAGCGCGGTATTCATGTCACCGAAACCCGCGATCCTTCGGTTGAGGATTACAGTGGCTCGATCCACTTGACTGCTCATGGCAGCCAAGGTCAGCAATCTGTAACAGGCGCATTGCTTGGCAAGTCAGAAATTCGGATTACTAGCATCAATGATTTCCCGATCAACGTTGCGCCGACTCACTATATGTTGCTGACACTGCACCGCGATATGCCAGGGATCATCGGTAGACTTGGCTCGTTGCTTGGCAATTTCAATGTAAATATTGCCAGTATGCAAGTTGGTCGTCGCATGGTGCGCGGCGAGGCGGTAATGGTTTTGAATATTGATGATCCATTGCCTAGCGGTTTGCTGGATGAGGTTGTGCATATTCAGGGCGTAACCGATGCTTTTGTGGTTAAGCTTTAAAATTTTGCTTTGCAAAGCTTTAAAAAACTAATTGGGTTTTACGAATTTACAAACAACTTGTTGTAAGCTCTAAACAAATTTAGTGGATATGCCTTATGTCAACTTCTAAGCAATATATTTCGTCGGAAAAGTATCGTCAAATGTTGGTGCGTGATGGCGATCGCCGTTTTCAAGAATGGCATAACAGCTTTTTAAGTTACCAACAGGCTTATCAAGCAGATCTGAATAAGCGCAAACCAAAATAAACAAAAGGCTCGCTTAGCGAGCCTTTTTCATGACTGGTTGCCCCGAACGGCGATAAACTTTATTTCGTGATAAAATCTCGATTAATGTAGGGG
>JAJAZG010000551.1 GCA_026785865.1 Pseudanabaena sp. CAN_BIN31 | reverse complement strand
CACCGCTTCGCGGTGCTTTTATAAGAATTTTGTTACTTCATTCCGATTAAGCCCTTCGCAAGTCGTCTCACCGCAGATCCTGCCACATCGCGATAACGTAGCTCACCGCAAAGAATTTTGCCCATGCGCTGACTTGCACTCGGACGCTTCACGCCCATCTTGTAGCCAAAACTAGGAACCCGATAGAAGATGTTGGCAACGCGCTGCGCCCACGCCATATCTTCACCCCAGTCTTCTTGAACCTTGAGGGTATACTGCTTGAGTGCATCCTTATTACCGCCGATCGCCGCATCGATCGCTTGACCCGCCAACATGCCTGTTAATAGGGAAGGACGAATACCTTCTGCTGTGAAAGGATCAACGATACAGGCGGATTCTCCTGTGAGCAGTGCATTTTGAGTGTGCAGCGGTTGATTGCCATCCCATAAGCAAATCGGATGACCGAACTGCTTCATTGATGTGACATTAATTCCAAATTTTTGGGCGTATGCTGCGGCGATCTCTTTAAGGTTTTGTTTCTCACCACCAATAAATGTACCCGCACCGATAGAATAACCATCAGTTTTAGGGAAATTCCAAATGTAACCATTTTGAACGGAGCCGAAGTCAAAATGAGCGGCGCTAATATCTGGATTGGAGTGAGGAGCTTCGACTTCGAGGGCGGCTCCCATCCGACGCTTGCGTTCTTTAAATCCTAACCATTTTGCCATTGAGCCTTTTGCACCATCGGCAGCAATCACATATTTTGCTTCAAAAACATCATGTTCAGTTTTGACTAACCAGCGATCGCTTTTCCATTCAATACCTATGACTCCAGTATTATCGCGGAGTTCTACGCCGAGTTTTTGGGCTTGCTGCACAAGGTAATGATCGAAAACATCGCGGCGTACCATCCAGACTGGTTCTTTGGTGTTGAGTTCAACCAGTTCGGGATCGCCCATTTGCCATGTATAGCGAATATTGTTGACTGTTAGCGAAACTGCGGGTGAAAAGTCAAAGTCAAACCACTCCTGTACCATCGGCGATACGCCGCCACCGCAGGGTTTATATCGCGGTAAGCTTTCTTTTTCGAGTAATAAAACTGATCGTCCTCGTTTTGCTAAATGATAGGATGCTGAACCACCAGATGGACCCGATCCCACAACAATACAGTCATACATAGGAAAAATTGTTTTTAGGTGAAAGTAAAAGAAATTTACTTTAGATTTTACAACTAAATACAAAATTAAAACGCGATCGCATATCCTTAAAGCAAATATGCGATCGCTTTTATGTGTTTACTCAAAAATTGCTATAAAATGCAAAAAATATTTTTATAACTTTGGGTGAGACTTTAAATGGCTTATTCTCTGCGAATCGTGGATATGAATGAAAGCGATCGCCCTCGCGAGAGATTGCTTAGTCAGGGAGTTCGTAGCTTATCCAACGCAGAATTAATCGCGATCTTGTTAGGGACGGGGCAAGGCGCTGGCAAACTCTCAGCCGTAGGATTAGGACAGCTAATTTTGCAGACTATTAGCAAAGATCGCACTAGCGATCCTGTCGCAGCTTTGCAAAGCGTATCGCCACAGGAACTCATGCAAATCGAAGGGGTTGGGCCCGCTAAAGCAACAGCAATTTTGGCGGCGATCGAGTTAGGGAAACGGGCGCTTTATGCTAAACCGCCCGATCTGACCGAAGTTACTGACCCATCGATCGCTGCCGCCGCCCTAAGTCAAGACCTAATGTGGCAATCGCAAGAACGTCTTGCCGTGGTAATGCTCGACAACAAAAATCGCATTATTGCTCAGCGTGTAATCACCATTGGCACGGCGACAGAAACCCTCGCGCATCCCCGTGATATCTTTCGTGAGGTTTTAAAAAGTGGAGCAGTACGGCTAATCGTGGCGCACAATCACCCATCTGGTAATACTAGCCCCAGTCCTGAAGATATTACACTCACTCGTCAGTTACTTGAAGGGGCGAGAATGCTTAGTATTCCGCTATTAGATCATTTGATTTTAGGAAATGGAACTTTTTCCAGCATTCGCGAAACTTCGACATTATGGAAAGAAATTCCCCAAGCTGAATAAATAAAAAAAGGCGGCGCAATGCGCCGCCTTTTTTTATTTATTCGCTAAGATTAGCGAGATCTACGCTCTTGGCGGATTTTCTCAAGTTGCAGTTTTTGCTCGGCAGTCAAAACATCTTGGAACGGTGACGGCTCCGACTGCCATCGTGACACAAGCGATCGCCAACAATTTTTTGATATTACGAAGCATTTTGTTTTCCCCTCTTGTGGAGTTTCGTGGAAGATTAATTATCTGTACGAGAGTTTTGACAATCACCGCGATCAAAAGGTTCAAAATTATTTTGGGGATCTGGCTAAATGTTTTATGCGATCGCCCCTTGTACTGCGCTTTGCTCTGGCATAAAATCCAGAGAAGTGTTTTAAAATTTCGCAAAAGCGGGCATTTTTAAACATGTGAGGAAGGAAAGTTGTTGGGCGCGTTTGCCCGCCGCCCCGCCTGGGAGTATTAAAAACTGACAAGGGCGACCAATGGTGT
>JAJAZG010000550.1 GCA_026785865.1 Pseudanabaena sp. CAN_BIN31 | reverse complement strand
GATTTACAACGCCTGATTCGCACCATGCCTCAGCCCGTGATTGCTTTGGTAGCTGGTTATGCGATCGGTGGTGGTCATGTGTTGCATGTAGTTTGTGACCTAACGATCGCCGCCGATAATGCTATTTTTGGACAGACTGGGCCAATGGTCGGCAGTTTTGACGGTGGTTTTGGGGCTTCTTATTTGGCGCGACTTGTAGGGCAGAAAAAAGCGCGAGAAATTTGGTATCTCTGCCGTCAATACGACGCTCAAGAGGCGCTAGACATGGGATTGGTGAATAAGGTTGTGCCAGTCGAGCAACTGGAAGCGGAGGGTATTCAATGGGCGCAGGAAATTTTAGATAAGAGTCCTTTAGCAATTCGTTGTCTGAAGTCGGCTTTTAATGCTGATTGTGATGGACAAGCGGGGATTCAAGAGTTGGCGGGTAATGCCACGATGTTGTTTTACATGACTGAGGAAGCAAAGGAAGGTAAGCAAGCATTTTTAGAAAAGCGCAAACCAAATTTTCGGCAATATCCTAAATTGCCATAATCGTTAACTTTTTGCGGTCTAGTCAAGACAAGGGGCTTAAGCCCCTTGTTTCATTTCCAAAACAAAGGCGGCGCACTGCGCCGCCTTTGTTTTTTATACGCGAGTGTTGGGGCGAATTAACACAATCGGTGTTTGTTCGGCGGCGTTACCCGCAGGATTCATTAATAGAGCTTGATTAAGGAGCTTTTCGGATACCCCAGAAGTGGCGGCTAAGACCTTCACGCGCCGTAAGTCATTCACATCCACGATCGCTGCTTCTAGTCCTGTCCCCGCCTTAATTTCATCAACGACTGCTTGAGGATTTTTAGGGCCCAAAACAATAAATTGGTCATAGGGCGGCAAAGTGCCAGTCACATCATCGATCAGTCTCGCCTGATCGCCAGCCAACATGTAAAACACACCAGGTACGCGCAAAAAGGCTTTGGCTAAAGCGCCGACAACAAACGCATAGGCAACACGCCAAGCCCCTGACTCATTAATTAGGGATTGCAAACCACAGGCGGTTGCGAGGCTCGAAGTGCTTTTGAAGTAGTAGCACAAGCGTTTGGCTAGCCACTTAGGTTTAATGTCGCTGGGATGATAGAAATTGCCTTGCATGATCGCGATCGGCGTTTCGGCGATCGTGACAATATCTCCTGCTTGAGCATGACTGATCACATAGCGCTGCATCACTTCTACAGGATTATCGCCTGCGGATAATATATGCGTGCGGATCGGTAACACATCCGCGTCAGGAGTAGGTCGCCAACGCTCTCTTTGATTGGCATCAGGAAACTGTAAGGGAATAATGCAATGCTTGACTTTTTCTTCGCGTCCTGCGGGACCATAAATTGTGTAATAAACGCGCACCCACAGGGTTTTCAGTTCTTCGAGATTTTTCCCACTTAGGTCAATCTGAATCTCGACACCAGTGCTGTGATTGGGGGTGACAATATATGATTCCCAATAGTTGTCACCACGGCTAGCAGTATTAGAATGGCGAGATCGCAACTGAATCTGGCTACTAATTCCTTCTAGAGAATCATTAGATAAAAGCGAAATCACGGGATCTACTTCGACCAAGAAAACATCAAGATTACGAGTTTTGTTTGTGGCTGTTAGCAATAATTCCAAACGATAGTGATCTGGCTCGTAGGTCAAAAATTGCCAAGCGCCGTTATCAAATTCGAGTAAGTTGCCTTGACGAGTTTTGTACTGCCACTCAAACAACAACCACAACAGCAAAACCAGACCACCTGAAACCGCGATCGCGATCGCCATACCAATCAAAATATTCATAATCTCGCCTTAATTCTCGCCCTAATCCTCTAATTCCTAATCTCTACTAATAGCTTGCTTGAGAGTTTTGCAAAGCTCAGCGATCGCGTGCAATCCACCCGCAGGTTCGGCGAGTTTTCGCACCATCGCACTACCCACGATCGCCCCATCTGCATTCCAATCAATTACTTGCTTAGCATGTTCAGGCTGCGAGATTCCAAACCCAACTGCGATCGGTTTATCGGTAATTACGCGCAGTTGCTCGATCATCGTTTTTACACCCTTAGAAACTTCAGTCCGCACACCCGTAACGCCTGTAGCACTGACCACATAGATAAAGCCCTGTGACTTTTCGGCGATCGCACTTACGCGATCGGGAGGACTAGTCGGCGCAATCAACAAAATTACTTCGATACCCGCTTTCTCCGCAGGTTCTAGCAACACATGGGATTCTTCGAGAGGTAAGTCAGGAACGACTAGACCGCGTACCCCTGACTCATAGATTGTTTGTAAAAACTTTTCCACACCCATATTTAAAATTGGGTTGTAGTAGGTGAAGAGGATGATCGGCGATCGCAATTCAGGGGCAACGGCTCGCACAATATCTAAAACTTTCTGAAGGGTTGTGCCATTTTGCAACGCCCTTGTCGCCGCCGCCTGAATCACGGGACCATCTGCCAACGGGTCTGAGTAAGGCACACCCAATTCAATAAAATCCGCGCCGTTTTGATCCAAGACCCGCAAAGCTTTTGCTGTCGCCTCTAAGTTAGGATCGCCAGCCGTAATAAATGGAATCAGAGCAGCTTGCCCTTTAGCCCGCAGTTCTTCAAATCGAGCGGAAACGGATATCATGACGTAAAAATTCCCACAAAATGTAGTCCCGTATTATAGTAGCGCCTCATGGCGACTATCGATAAATTGGCAGGTTGCGCCGTGTCCCTATTTGACGAGATTCATGGTGATTTTGTGGATAACTTGATGCCGAATAGTTTCTAAAAGATTTTGGGTTTCGGTTGGCGAGATATGACCAATATCGACCTCGCACCCTGAAACTTGTGATAAAAAAGCCAAAATCTGCTTCGGCAACATCAACGTCAAACCATTTTTAAGATGCCGTTCTAGTTTGCAAACTCCTGTAATTACAGGATAATTGTTGTATTGGTTTATTCCATTAATAAACTGTCCACCAGTGTCGAAGTAACTCAGATGCACATATCGATAGCTAGGTGGTTGACTGCTATAGCCAGTAAGTTCTTGGTTAATAAACTCAGCAAGGTAAGGTGAGTCATTGATCTGTGTAAGTAACAAACATTGCTCCAATGCTTGCGTTAATGGCAACTTAGCGATCGCCTCTTCTAACTCTAGGCGCATTGCCAACATCGCGAGAATGTCTTCAAGCGTAGGAGCAGTGCAAGATTCTGGAATTGACATGGTGATCCACAGATCGCGACTGTGTAAAATGGATATTAAATTGATTTTGGCATAAAAAGTTCATGCTCACTTCCGATCGCAACGCTACAGAAGTTATGACACAGGACATTATGGATGTCCCCAAACGGGGAATGCCAGTCACGATCATCACAGGCTTTTTAGGTAGTGGCAAGACCACTTTGCTCAATCACATTTTACAAAACCAGCAAGATCTAAAAGTTGCGGTTTTAGTGAATGAATTTGGCGATATCAACATTGACAGCCAGTTATTAGTTTCCGTCGATGAAAATATGATGGAACTGAGCAATGGTTGTATTTGCTGCACGATCAATGATGGCTTAGTCGATGCTGTTTACAGTGTTCTCGAACGCGGTGATCGCATTGACTACATGATCGTGGAAACGACAGGCGTTGCTGACCCATTACCGATCGCCTTGACTTTTTTAGGCACTGAGCTACAGCACCTAACCCGACTCGATTCGATTTTGACCGTAGTTGATTCCGAAGCCTTTACTTCTGAGCATTTTAATAGTGATGCGGCTTATGCCCAAATCATGTACGGCGACATTATTATTCTCAATAAAACCGATCTAGTTGCCGAAGAAAAGCTACAAGAACTAGAAGCATACATTAATAAAACCAAGACTAAAGCGAGGATTTTAAGATCGCATTTGGGTGTTGTGCCATTACCATTGATTCTCGATATCGAGATCGACCAATCCGCGATCGCTCCTGCTCCAGAGGCTGAACATCACGATCATGAGCCTGAACATGTTCATGATGCTAACTGTGGGCATAATCACGACCATGACGATCATCATCATCACCATTCCGACCATCTCGAAAACGACGGTTTTATTTCAATTTCATTTCAAAGCGATCGCGCCTTTAATCTCGATAAGTTCCAAAATTTTCTGGACAAGCAATTACCCATTGATGTTTTTCGCGCCAAAGGAATTTTGAATTTTGCCAATATCGACAATCGCTATGTCTTTCAACTCAGTGGCAAACGCTATGAACTCAAGACCGACGATCGCAACAAATCTTTAAGTAATCAGCTAGTGATCATCGGTCGGAATTTAGATCGTGAAGATCTATTAACAAAACTTACAGATTGCCTCGCTTAAACAAAAAAAGCACCCTTGGGGTGCTTGTAAAAATAAGTTACTCACAATTACAAGCCTTAACAAGGGGCTTAAGCCCCTTGCCTGTTCAAGTTATTGGTGCCTTTTTCGTTTAAGCATGAACTGCAAGGCGATCGCAAAGTTGATCGGCTTGAATCACCCCCTCAACGCGATCAACAGGCGCTCCATCTTTAAACAGCACCAATGTGGGCAAAGCAAAAACCTTATACTGCGAAGCGAGATCAGGATAATTATCAGTATTGATCTTTACGATCTGCACCTTATCTTTCATTCTTTCGCTAACCTTGTCCAAAATCCCTGTCATCAGTTGACAAGGACCACACCAAGGCGCATAGAAGTCAACAAGGACAGGCAATTCCGAACCTTCTAACAACTCGTCAAAACTACCAAACTGCTTTTTTACTGACATAGGGGCGATCGCTCTGTTAAAAATTTAATTCTATAGCAATTACCAAAAAAGTAGGCGGGAAAGCTTTATGCCCCCTCCTACTTTTCTGCGTTTTAAATCTTTTTGTCGTAAAGGTTACATCGCTAGGCTAAAATTATCACTGGCTATTACTCAACCTGCAATGATCTCTAGTAACGATTTTCGACCCGGCGTAACAATTGAACTTGATGGCGAAGTCTGGCGTGTAGTTGAATCTTTACACGTAAAACCTGGCAAAGGTTCGGCTTTTGTTCGCACCACGCTAAAAAGCGCCATGACAGGTAAAAATTTAGACAGAACCTTTAGAGCTGGTGAGACAATGCCTCAAGCCGTTCTAGAGAAAAGCTCAATGCAACATACCTATAAAGATGGTGATGACTATATCTTTATGGATATGCAGAGCTATGACGAGTCAACTTTGACGGCAGCGCAAATCGGTAGCCGCGTTAAGTACATCAAAGAAGGTATGGAAGTAAACGTTGTGCGCTGGCGTGAAAGAGTTATTGATGTAGAACTCCCTAACGCAGTTGTCCTTGAAGTAGTCGAAACCGATCCGGGTTTGAAAGGTGATACAGCCACAGGTGGCAGTAAAGTCGCCAAGCTTGAAACTGGCGCATCCATCATGGTTCCTTTATTTGTAAGTGTTGGCGATCGCGTCAAAATTGATACCCGTGAAGACACGTATTTGGGGCGTGAAAATTAGGTGGAATTTAGCTTAGAGCAAGTACACGAACTCGTTAAGATTCTAAATCAGACCGATATTACCGAACTGACTTTAGAATCAGGCGATGTCCGTTTGAGTATCCGTAAGAGCGAAACTAGAGTTGTATCTGTGGCTCCGCCATCTCTTCCTGTTAGCTATGCAGCGCCATCACCAGTAGCGATCGAGCAGACTACTAGTCCTGTAGCTCATCATACCAACACGATCGCGGATTCTCTTCCTGCCAAAAAGCTAATCGAAATTACATCGCCCATGGTTGGCACATTTTATCGATCTCCATCACCTGATGATGCGCCCTTTGTCGAAATTGGCGATACGATCAAAAAAGGTAATGCTGTCTGCATCATTGAAGCCATGAAACTAATGAATGAGATTGAGTCAGAAGCCTCTGGCAAAATCGTAGAAATTTTGGTGGAAAGCTCTCAACCAGTTGAGTATGGTCAAGTTTTAATGCGAATTGAAGCAAATTAAAAGCAAAAATTTAAAACCTAAAAAAAGAGGCGTTTTACGCCTCTTTTTTTGTTTGAAAAGCTAACAGCCGCTAAGCTCTGCGTACATTTTTGATCAACCAGTTAAACTTTGCTTCGGCTAGTTCTAAGTTGGTGATCATCGACTGACCAAATCCTCCAAGATCTGATTCTAAGTTATAGCCATATCCGAGGCGGTTAACAGTACCGCGTAGGCGATCGGAAAGACAAAGACAGATAGCGCGATAAAATCGTGACGAAAAATTTGTATCCTGTTGCAGTTTTGATAGGAGTTGCACTCTAGGAATTGACAATACGACGCTTTC
>JAJAZG010000549.1 GCA_026785865.1 Pseudanabaena sp. CAN_BIN31 | reverse complement strand
TGAGTTGCAAACTCAGTAAACTGCCGCATGTATGGAGAATGAAAGGCTAAAACAATATCCTCTTTTGGCACACCCTGTTCCACTAACAAATTTGATATGCCCACTTCTGTACCATCATACTGAATCCAGATTTTGCCATCCTTAATGTCGATATGAATACTGCAACCATGCATTCTATTATTATCGCGCCAGCCTGTATGCAATAGTAGATAATGATTGCCTTCAGTATCTATAATGGCTTGCTTTTCAATCTCTGCGGGAACAGAATTTGTTTGCGATCGCTCTAAAATTAAATTTTTAACAATCTGACTGTATCTATCTACTGCCATAGGACAATTTCCTCTTTACTTTCATTATAAATAATCAGGCTAATTTCAGCTCTCTCGACAACTCTACGAGTAAATCGTCTCTGAAAAAAAGATTTGTAAGTTGACTCAGGGATTGCCAGATAAAGCTTGCGCTGAGGGTCAAATTCTTCAAGAGCAAACCGATAATTAAGGAACTGTCCTAAAGCAGTATGAAATTCCGAGACATTAGAACTACCGATAAAACTTTTAATCTCAACAGCAATCTTTTCTCCTTCTCTCTCTGCGGCTAACATTTCCGCGGCTAAGTCAATCTCAAAGTCCACATCTCCAACACTGACTTCGTAGGGGTCAGCCGTAATCAACCATTTGTCTTTTTCCAGTGCCTTCTTAACTGCATTGTGAAATCGATCTCTAGCCATGTAGTTACTTCTCTTAATGCTAAAAACACTTTATTATTTTGAGCTGTCAAGAAATAGTCGGCGCTTAGTGCCGACTATTTCTTTTTTATGTTGTTGATTTTGCTGCCATGGTTTTATAAGTTCCATCTAAGACCGATAGAGCCGCCACATATTGCGGATCTTCACTTGTACCAAGTTGTTTGCGCGTGATTGGTTCGGTCATCATGACTTCTACATTAGGGATAATTCCGCGCTTATGGATATTGTGATGTAGTGGAGTTTCATACTTCGCGATCGTCACCGCTAAACCTGAGCCATCTTCCAATTCATATAGAGATTGGATTAAGCCTTTGCCATAGGTCTTTGTGCCGACCAGTTGGGCGCGATCGTTTTCCTGCAATGCCCCAGCCAAAATTTCACTAGCACTTGCGCTGCCGCCATCGGTAAGAACTGCTAATGGATCCGTCGTAATTGCATCACCTTTCGCGTCAAAACTTTCCTGCACACCATGACGGTCTACAGTATAAACTACAGTTCCTTCAGGAATCCACATCCGCGCAATTTGTAGACCTGCATCAAATAGCCCACCGGGATTACCGCGCAGGTCGAGAACATAGCGATCAGCTCCTTCTAATTCAAACTTTTTGAGCGTCTTTTCCATATCTGCTGATGCATTGCCATTGAACTGATTTAGACGGATATAGCCAACTTTGTGATTATCTTCTTGATTAAGTTTGGCGATGATTGGTGTGACCTCAATGCGATCGCGTTTAATCACTACATCAAGTTTTTCAAAACCACTACTATTCGCAATCGGACGCTCTAAACTGAGCTTAACTTCTGAACCAATTTTTCCGCGCATTCTGGTCGCGCATTCATCCAGACTTAAACCTTTGGTGGGGATATTATCAATGCCGACAATGCGATCGCGCGATCGCACTCCTGCTATCTCCGCAGGTGAACCTTCAATCGGTGAAATCACAGTCACATTATTATCAGGTTCATCAACCGCGATTTGTAAACCTACACCTGTTAATGCGCCTGAAGTGCTGGTTTGCATACTTTTGAACTTGTCAGGCTCCAGAAAGCGTGTAAAAGGATCGTCCAAGGTCGCCAGCATTTCGCGAATTGATTGATAGGTATCTTCACGGCTATTAAATTTACGGTTGACAAAGTTGCGGCGCACTTTGTACCAATTTTGATGATTAAAATCAGCGTCAACATAGGAACGGTTGACGATTTGCCAAACATTAGTCAGAAATTTTTGCTCTTGCAAATAGTCTGTAATCGCAGCATTTGCACCACCAATCCAGAAAAACTGCACAGCGATCGTTACTAAACCAATCACCAACCAAGACCAAATACGACGCTGTTTTACCATACTCTCTATGCAAACTCTGAATGCAAAAAATATTTCTTCTATCCTAGCCAATCAAAAGCCAAAAATTGGGGGCGGCGCAATGCACCGCCTCCAATTTTTGGCTTTTTTACAAGTTGCCTATACAGTTAAGATCCCCGACTTTTCTTGCGTGTAATGCAGGTAATCTGTGATTTCAAAGAAAAAGTCGGGGATCTTAGATTACGGAATAATCAAAATGCAACATTGGCGAAAATTTCAAGCGGCGCTAATTTTCTATACTTGTCTGCCTCTGCGTCCAAAAGTCATACTTGATTTTCGCGGGATTGCGCTCTATGCACCACTGATCGGCGTTTTGATTGGCAGCGCGATCGCCTCCTTAGACTTTGGCTTAAGATTGCTGAAACCTGCACCAGAGTTTATTTACCTGCGATCGCTACTCACAATTTTATTAGGATTATTAATCACAGGTGGATTACATCTAGATGGCGCAATGGATACCGCCGACGGGCTAGCGGTCACTGATCCTAATCGCCGCCTTGAGGTGATGTCAGATAGTAACACTGGCGCATTTGGCGCGATCGCGGCGATCGCAATTTTGTTATTAAAAGTGATTGCGCTTGCGGCGATTAAGGATCACCGCTTTTGGATTTTAGCTAGCATCTGGGCTTGGGCGCGATGGGGACAGCTACGCGCAATCATGGCTTATCCCTATCTCAAAGCGATCGGTAAAGGTAAATTTCATCAAGAGAACTTACATCATTGGCAAGTTTGGCTAGTCGCGATTTTATTAATCATTGGTAATTTAGCGATCGGCTGGTTTTATCAATCAATTTATTTAGCTGTTGGATTAATTGCGATCGGCTTTAGCTTTGCATGGTTGATCGGCGCGTGGTTCAACCGACAACTGGGCGGACAGACTGGCGATACCTATGGGGCGATCGTGGAGTGGACTGAGGCTTTGAGCTTAGTTGCGATCGCTTACTTGTAAAATAAAGTAGGATGCTAATTGAATAATTGACCTTAACTTGAAAAGAGATGTTATCTAAATTCAAAGTTCAACACTATAAAAGTCTCTTTGATACTGAAATTGACTTAGAACCATTAACAGTCTTTATCGGTCCAAATGGCGCTGGTAAATCAAA
The DNA here is from genome assembly GCA_026785865.1 of Pseudanabaena sp. CAN_BIN31. Classification (GTDB taxonomy): domain Bacteria; phylum Cyanobacteriota; class Cyanobacteriia; order Pseudanabaenales; family Pseudanabaenaceae; genus Pseudanabaena. The sequence continues at coordinate 1,362 of JAJAZG010000549.1, read as the reverse complement.
TATTTGCGAATCTCTAGTTGTATTATCTGACTTCCTTCAAAGGCTTATAGATAGTGTGAATACTCCATATAATATTAAAAGCTTCTTCCCACAATCATTACAGGCTGTTAACAAGAATCAGATAAATGTTGAGTCTAAATTTTGGCATGGAAATCTAGACTATATTACCTTCACGGTCTCTGTACTTAAGGAGAATGAGCAAAACTTATCAACATTTTCTGAACTTATAGTCCAATATAACTATCCAAAGCAAGATGTTTCAATAACCATTCGAGAGAAGGGAATTATTAGATCAAATGTTGAAGATCCTCTTACTACGCCCTTAAGCAGTTTTCTGGTGTCTAACAATTATCCAATTTCTCTCATAGCAACCTCTTTGCACAAGATTTGTATTTACGATTTTGCTCCGTTGGATTTATCAAATAATTTTCCAGAAATTTATAGCATGGAAAGAACAGGAAAGGGTGTTGCTTATGCTTTAGTTGATATTTTGCATAGTAATCGACTAGCTTTTGACGAATTAGAGGAACGTTTAAGACTTCTTGTTCCAAACATTCAAAGAATCTCACTACCTCGTGGAAAAGATCAAACTTTTTCTCTGCAATTGATAGATAAATATTCGGAAAATCATATACCAACTTCTGATATATCTGATGGCACACTAAGAATATTAGCTTTTCTGACAGCCCTATATCAAGAAGATACTCCTAGTATTATTTGTTTTGAAGAAATAGAAAATGGTGTGCATCCTTGGTTACTGCATAAGATGATGGAGCTATTGAAACTGGTTTCCACAGAAGGAATTACTGGTAAACCAGTTCAAGTGTTAATTACAACCCATTCTCCAGTATTGCTAAATTATGTCGAGCCATACCAAGTGCGTGCTGTGGAACTCGATAACGAAGGCAAAACTCAAGTTCATAACTTACCTACAGATTCTGTTCGTTTTCAAAAAGCTTTAGAAGCCTACGATGGCAATCTGGGCGAGCTTTGGTTTACTAACGTATTTGGGGGCAATCCCTCATGAGTCGTCCGATTCGGATTGGGTTAATTGCCGAAGGCGAAGCAGAACTAGGAGCAAGTATTCCATACATCAGCCCAGAAGATGGTGGAAAAATTATTGAAAGGCATCGAGAAGGGGCTTTGCATACTCTGATTAGACGAGAGCTTCAGAGTATTGGTTTAGATTGTGACTTTGTGCAAAGACATCCCACGAATCGCGAAAGTGGAATCTATACAAGACGTACTGGACATTCAATTTTACAGCCCAAATATCTTGCTCAAGTAGTCATCGCATGGCAACCCGAAGAAATTGATATGATCTTGATTGTGGTTGATGCCGATAATCTTTTGACTGAGAGG
>JAJAZG010000548.1 GCA_026785865.1 Pseudanabaena sp. CAN_BIN31 | reverse complement strand
TGTCTGGTGGGCGCGGAGTTGTGTATAAGACACAGTTATTAACCTAATCGGCATTAAAAATCCACACCAAAAACCACAAGATGATTGGGCCGCGCTGCGCGCGGCACAATCATCCTGCAATTTAAAGGCATATTAGCTTACTCAAACCCTCCATACAGCCTATTGAGGGTTTTGCGACAGAAGTAATATCTTAATTAAAAGTTATGGTGACAGAATATGCCATCAAAAGCCACGAATCTTAAAAAGGAACTCAAAATTTATTAAACTCGTCTCACAATATGTAAATAAGTTATATTGGCAATTGATTGAGATGCACACAACAAAGTTGTCGAATAGTTCAGTGACACTTCTACACCCACATCCTTATCTGATCGTTCATGCAGATGAGGGGCAGCAAATGATTCCGCTTACAAACGAAGATTTCTGGACAATTGGAAGGGGCTATGACAACTCAATTGTCTTGACAGATAAATGGGTTTCACGCTACCACGCCACATTGCAAATCGTTGGTGCATCTAAAAACGAAGGTTTTGAATCTTCTATAAAAGGAGATCCAAAAACTCGTAATGCCACCAATGCCTCTGGCAGCTTTTATCTAGTCGATTTTGGCAGTCGTAATGGTTCGTTCATGCGCGGTCAGAGGATTACTTTCCCCATTTTGCTAAAAAGTGGAGATCGCATGACCATCGGCAAAACTGATATAGATTTCTTTTCGCCTCACAAGCGCGAGCCACATCGCACACCTGCTGAGCATATGCGGCTATTTCAGCAGCCCACTGCTCCTGTGTCACGGACTCTGCTCACCCCATCCGAAGAGCGAGTTTTCTGGCAAGTTGTCCAAGGCTTTACCAACAAGGAAATTGGCAAACGTCTGCAAATCAGTCCGCGTACTGTGCAGACTCACCTTAGCAGCATCATGACAAAGCTCAATCTGGAAAATCGCTCACAGATTGTGCGCTATGCCTTTGAGCAGAGCTATCGTCCTAGCGGTGATAGTGCTGACAATACAGACGGCAGCAGTAACTAGATCCGACTAAGATATACAAATCTAGTGTCATTTTATTTAAAGTCTTGAAAATATGCTCGATCTCAAAGTAATTTTGCCAATCTTGACCATCTTGTTTACAGTTAGCTGTTTGTTTTTCGGCACTCGTAATGGCTTCTACGACACCGATAAATATCATGGCAATGGCTCAGCCCACTAAAAAATGAGGCGGCGCGTTGCGCCGCCTCATTTTTTGTTTGTATACAAAAACATGCAGTCAACATGTTATGCTAGTTTGTCTCAAAGCTAATATCTTTAGAAGAATGGCGATCGCCATGCAATGTACTCAGAGACTACTGAGAAACGGAAACCGCCTATGCAGTCGATCTGTCCAGAAATGAGTAAGTAAATATACTGCTCTGGATAAGTGGCGAAATCCCTAATATTTGATTAATATTAGGAAATAACTAGGAATGCCCAACTGTGAGGTTGGGAAACTCGCACTCTAACGCCGAATTTCCATAATTGGACGTTTCGTGTCGAGTCTATGTCACGTACACCTCAAAACACGTTAAGTTTTTATCATGGCACTGTTGCAAGAACGCAAACTAGAAATATTCGCAGAATATCAAAAGCACCCTACAGATACTGGTTCATCTGATGTTCAGGTCGCGATGCTAACCGAGCGCGTCACTCAGTTGACCGTTCATCTTAAGTTGCACCCCAAAGACTTTTCATCTCGCCGTAGTTTGCTCAAAATCATTGGTCAACGTAAGCGCTTACTTGCCTACGTTCGTAACGAAGATCGCGCTCATTACAAGCAACTCATCCTAAGTCTCGGCGTGAGAGGCTAATCGCTTCACACTTTACAGCGCTTTGCGCTGCCATAGAACCCAGATAATTTTTTAAAAGTGCCGCGAAGCGGTACTTTTAAAAAATTATCTGTATTACTTAAACCCTCAATATGCTGTAAAGGTGTAAAAACAAGAAGCCAAAGCAAGGAGCAAAAGTGAGTAAACCGACCACAGAACGTATTCCTTTCGAGCCAATTAAACGCAGTAAAAAAGTAAAGGAGTCGCCCAAAACGCCTCCTGTTAAAGCATCTCCTGTTACTGCAAAACAGAAGGCGATTTTTGAATCTCCTCCTGTTGTTTCTCCCAAAAAAACTGTAAATGATAACCGTGATTCAGGCATACCTGAAGAGGTCAACCGTCGTATAGCTCGGCGGGTGTCTATTTTTTGTGGTATTCCTACAGGAATGGGTATCGGGACTTTCTTTGTTAGTTATATCCTTGTCAGCAAGCACATAGTCGATTTACCAACTTCAGCAGTTGTTCTATTGAGTATGTTATTTTTGGGAATAGGAGTTGTCGGACTCAGCTACGGAGCTATTTCTGCGTCTTGGGATGAAGGGCGTGTTGGTAGTTGGTGGGGCGGCAAAGAGTTTAAGAAAAATTTTGGATATTTAACCGAAGCTTGGAAGTCGCAGCAACAATTAGTCAAGACTGCTCAAAAATCTAAAGACAAATAGAAAAAAGACTCGCTTTGCGAGTCTTTTTTCTATTTGTCTTTTGATTTTTGAAAGAATTATTTGGGTTCTATGGCAGCGCAAGGCGCTGCGATGTAAAGCAGCTTGCTATTTTAAGACTCGTTGCAAAATCGTCTCATGGGTTAGCCCTTCGGCAAGAAATGAATCAACAATTTGCAGTCTTTCGGGTAAGCCGATGATATAGGTGTTGCAACTAGCGCCTAGAGACTCACAAGTTGTCTGCACGCCTAACAACTCACGACCTGTTAAGCGGGTAAAGAATGAAGTAAGAATACCTGCCTCTAAATAGCCTGTTGGCAATGTATTGCCAGCGACCGCCCGAACGTAGGGAGAATTGTAGGTTTTGACCAAGATAAATCCCTGAGCTTGATATTCAGGCTCGAACTCAAATTTTCCCCAGCCGTGAGTTAGCCAACATTCTTTCAGGCTTTGAATGAAGGTAATCATATTCATCTCAGCCAGTGACTGGGCATAATATTCTTCGAGAGATTCGGTAAAGCGGGTATAAAAGTTTTTGCCCCACCATTTACCGCAGTTAAACAAAACTAGTTTTGATGCTTGTCCTGTTTCCTTGGCTAAACCTGCATAGAGCGAAGATATTAATGTGTCTGGAATTGCTATCAGGCGATCGCCACGTCGATTTTCTAGCAGCCCAATTTCTAAATCCCCTTTGACATAGGAGTTATAGTCAAAAAAGTTAGAGGGGATGTGATTTTCTTTAATCAGATCGGCGACAGAAATCATAATTGTTAGTCTCCTAGTAGATTAGTGTGACTTGGGCAGCAGTAATCAAAGGCTGGATCAGAGCCAGTTGACTAGGGCTAAACTGTTCGCGTAGTTTTTGGTTGAGCAATTTATAAAGGGTTTCATTGAGTCGGCGCATATCGTGCATGGACATGATCCCTTCTAGCCAATTGAGCAATCTTTGTTTTAAGAAATTTTCATCATTTAGGAGCATGGCCATCGAGCTATAGCGCAGAACGAGAATGAGATTTTTAATTCCAGTTTCCAGATCTTCGTCAGTCACGCTTGGTAATTCAGTTGAGATTTGGTCGGCAACTGCTTGCAAAAGGTCAATTTCACGATCGCGGATCATTTTATAAAGCTTTAGGCGATCGGGCAATGAACTAATATAGCTTTCCATCAGTCCTAGCTCGTCCGAGGCAAGATAACGATCTTGTGCTTGGCTAATTAGTTCTTCAATCTTTGGCATCATAATTCTTGTATCGCATACTTAGAAGAAATTAGAAATATCGTCAAGAAAGTCTTCAAGGGTTTCATTAGCTTCGTCAATTGGCTTGCTACTCTGCTGTGGTTCGGCGGCTTTGGCAGCAATTTCGGGAATCCCTGTCCAAGAAACTGCCCGAAAATAGTCTCTGACAGACATCATGTAATTTAATGTTGGGGCAACTTTACCATTGCTACCAATGGATACTGGGGCGATCGCGCGATTGTCCCAATTTACACTTTGCCAAAAACTGCGTAATGGCTGTAACCGCCAGTCAGAAGTACTCATTTTAGAAATTCTCCATTTCGCAAACGCCCCTCGATGTCGCGAGTGGTCGCGCCCTCATTGAGCCAGAATGAAGCGGCATCAATGCGATTTTTGCCACCGAGCAAGAATTTACAGTAATTTTCTCCCATGGAATAGCACTGAATTTCAATACATTCCAGTTCTTTATTCACCAGATGGGTAAAAAATCCTGAAAACAAACCTGCATACAAGTGACAAACTGGTTTGCCGACATCACCAAGGCTACGCGCTACGGCAGAGTCAAATACGCTGATAAACATGAATCCCTGTTTGCGATCGCTCATATCCATTTGCCAACGACCCCAACCTTGCGATGTGAATGGCCACCACCAAGTTTCTAGTAAGAAAGGCAAATTAGTTTGGCGAATACCCCGCCCAAAGTCACGTTCAAACCATTTTGTAAAAAACAAGGCATCTTGCAATCCCCATTCGCAGCCAATCGAATACATGACTGCGGCTGAAGCTTCACCAACTTCATCTTCTAGCCCCTCTTGTAGACCAATGATGAAATCTTCACTGGTAAGGATATTTCTCAATCCGTTCCAGTCTTCGATGATACCTTTCTCAAGATCGGGCTTAAAAAAGTCTTGGAGACTATAGTGATTATTTTTTCTTTTCGCTCTGGTGGCGCTATTTGGACGATCTACAGCAACGGTCATAATTAAATGCTCCTATCCCTAAAATTTGTGGTAAATTTTGTTGTGAATTTTATTGATTGTTAGATAAAGATATCAATAATTAGCAAGGCAGAAACTTATTCAAGCAATACCATTGCAACATTATTTCTACTCAAAAACATCAGCTCTTTTAGTATTTGCCAATTGCTCACCAACACTGAACTTGGTGTTTTCTAGTTGACGAACTACAGATCTGGTAATTAGCTGCCCAACTTCGACTAATGTTTGACCAGTAATCGGGCTAAGCAATGGTTTTTCGCAACGTCGCCCAATTAACGCTTCGATATCTTGAATCGATTGGACATACATCCCAACGGGTAGCTCAACCACAATACCCTCGCCCATGACCTTGGCTTGACAGGCAAGCCTAGAGTTGGGTTTGCAGGTGGTAATCACTTCCAAAGTGCGTTGTTCTCGTTTACCCATAGGGCTAAGCGAAGACATTCCATCTTGAATATAGACGTGACAGGTCGCGCACATGCCACGTCCACCACATTCTTTTAAAATGTTTAGCTCGTCTCCCATTAAGCCAGATAGTAATGCCCCATTTGTGGCAATATCGGCTATTTGGGCAATCGGCTCAATTCTTACACGCTTAGCCATTATTTAGCTCGCCTCTGCGATTGTTCCCCTTAATATTAAAAACTAGTTTAGCTTATTTGAGGTGGATGCGTAGAGTAGTTCACGCCAAATTGCTTACTGATCGCCGTCTCGCGCCAAATAATTCACTAAAATAATAATTGCTTCTGGCGGCTGTCGAGACAGTCTTGTTCTAGCATTTGATCGAAATTGCGAATTACTTGTTTGCAACGCTTTACATAAGCTGCCACCCATGACTGAATTTGTTGAAGTTGTTCTGGGTTACAGGCGATCGCTGCTTGCTTCGGATGTGATATTTGCCCACTGCGATCAACTTCAAATTCGGCAAGCCAAGACGAATCGGAGCGGCTAGATTTCCAATAGTTTGTAACTACGACTTTGCCTAGATATTGGGTTGTAAAGTTACTTAACTTATTTAAGGCGGCTAAAACTTCATCTAACTTATACTCTTGCTGGTCAGTTTTCGCTGATACTGAGAGAGTAGGACTGGTGATTTGTGTAGGGTTATTGGTAGCTACAGCCCTATTCGTAGGGTCTAAAGTAGTCGAAGATTTAACGGCAATAGGAGGTGTTTGGGGTTTACTATTTGTGGCGATCGCCTCTGGATTGGGATTAGCAGGAGCTTGCCTTACTGACCGATTTTGTACCTGTGATTGAGTAGTTGCGACTGGTGCAACTGCATTCCAGTTTGAACTTGGCAGAGAATGTTGGGTCACCGAACCTAATAAGAGCTTAAAGTATGCGACTGTGTTGTATGTATCTGTTTCGATCAGATATTTTATTTTGGTAATACCCCGCCGATAGTCAATCAATTTAAGTTCGCGATCTGTAAGTACCAGTAGTACTAGTCCATGGGTTAGTTTGTAAATGAAAACAACATGACCAGCAAAGTGAAACTCAAAAGATTCAAATCCTTCTGGCAGATTCTCAACAACTTGCAATACCCCTTGACCTAATGCTTGCTTAGTCCGATCTAATACGGCATCTAATCCGTAAAAATAAGGACGCATACGGCGGTTTGTGAGGGCAATCCCCACAACTCCTGTTGAATTCAAAAAATCTTGAATAACCTCCCGACTCATCTTTTCTCACGCTGCTTCTATGATCGATATACCGTTCACCCTAGACCAATTACGCATTCTCAAGGCGATCGCTTCTGAGGGTAGCTTTAAACGCGCTGCCGATAGCCTATATGTGTCTCAACCCGCCGTTAGCTTGCAAGTTCAGCATCTAGAACGACAGCTAGATGTACCTTTGTTTGATCGCGGGGGGCGAAGAGCACAGTTGACGGAGGCAGGACAGTTATTACTTTCCTATAGCGATCGCATTTTGAGCCTTTGCCAAGAGACTTGTCGAGCCATTGACGATCTCCAAAGTCTTAATGGTGGGACTCTAATTATAGGTGCTAGTCAAACGACTGGAACCTATCTGATGCCGCAGATGATTGGCTTATTTCGCAAGAAATATCCTGAAGTTTCGGTGCAGCTCCATGTTCATTCTACAAGGCGAACGGCCTGGAGTGTTGCCAATGGACAGGTAGATTTGGCGATAATTGGCGGTGAAATTCCTGCGGATTTGCTTGACTCTTTAGAGATTACACCTTATGCCGAAGATGAACTAGCGCTAATTCTACCAACTTCACATCCGATGGCTCAGGTGGGGATGTTACCGATTGAGGAGCTGTATAAGCTGCAATTTATTACCCTTGATTCACAATCGACAATTCGCAAAGCGATTGATCGCGTGCTAATCGATAGCGGTGTCGATCCGCGTCAGTTGGTGATCGCGATGGAGTTAAATTCGATTGAGGCGATTAAAAATGCCGTACAGGCAGGTTTGGGGGCAGCATTTTTGTCGATAACGGCGATCGAAAAAGAGTTGCAAATGGGCGCTTTGCAGCAAGTGCGGATTGATGGAGTGGTAATTAAGCGGATGTTGTTACAAATTCGTAATCCTAATCGCTATCGGTCTAAGGCGACAGAGGCTTTTTGTAATGAAGTCTTGCCAATATTTCGAGATAAAACCGTATAAGCGATCGCGAGGCAAGGGGCTTAAGCCCCTTGTTTTTGGGTAAGTTTAAGTATGTTTTCATTACGATACAATAAAAAACCTGACATAAATTTTCACATTTTTGCTATGAGCTATTTCCGCCCTGCGATTGATGCAATGACTGGCTATGTTCCGGGGGAACAGCCCAAGTCTGGGATCAAAATTATTAAACTAAATACTAACGAGAATCCCTATCCGCCTTCACCTAAGGCGATCGCGGCTTTACAAAATATTGATGGTGACTCACTGCGCCGCTATCCTGACCCCTTTGCCCACGATTTTTGCCAAGCTGTAAGCGAAGTACTTGATGTGCCTAAAGATTGGATCATTGTCGGCAATGGCAGCGATGATGTTTTAAATGTTTTGATTCGGGCTTGTGCGGAAGGATGCGATCGTAAAGTAGTCTACCCAATGCCGACTTATGTGCTTTATCGCACTTTGTCGGCGATGCAACCTGCGGAAATCGTCGAAGTCCCCTATGGCGAAAATTTTCAGTTACCGATCGCGGAACTCGTCGCCGCAAATGGCGCAGTCACTTTTATCGCTTCGCCCAATAGTCCATCGGGGCATATTGTACCTTTGGATGATTTACGCCAATTGGCGCAACAAGTATCAGGAATTTTGGCGATCGATGAAGCCTATGTCGATTTTGCAGAGTATTCGGCATTGCAATTAGTCCATGAATTTGAAAATGTGATTGTGTTACGAACTTTGTCGAAAGGTTACTCTCTCGCAGGTTTACGTTTAGGCTTCGGCATTGCCAATCCTAAACTGTTATCAGGTTTATTTAAGGTCAAAGATAGCTATAACATTGATGCGATCGCGATCGCGATGGGAACAGCAGCCATGCGCGACCAAGACTATAAAAATGCAAGTGCCGAAAAAGTTAAGCGATCGCGTACCAAACTTTCTCAAGATCTTAAAAATCTTGGCTTTACTGTATTTGAGTCTCACGGCAATTTTGTGCTGGCAAAGCCACCCAAAGGCAACGCTGAAGAGCTTTATTTAAAGCTCAAAGAAGCTGGGATTTTAGTCCGCTATTTTAATCAAGCAGGACTAGCTGATAAGTTACGGATTACGGTTGGCACTGATGAAGAAAATTTGGCTTTGATCGATGCGCTAAAAAATTGATCAACGAACAACACAGTTCAGTTGCGATCGCTTAGCCATTTCCTGACAGCGCGGACAATCTTAGTACTATTTTCTGTTTCTGACATTCGTAAAAAGCTATCAAGTACAGCTCCAGAAATTGTCGTAAAAGTGAGACTGAATTCACATTCTAAATAATTGCCATCTTGCAATTGAAAAATTTTTACGCTTCCATTGGCATAGCGCCATATTTCTGGAATTCCTAACTGCTGATAAACGGCAAAACTCCGCATACTAGAATTAGTGATGTCAATCTCAATTACTAAATCTGGCGGCGGATCTACAGAGATATTGATCGTATTACCGCGTATCCGATCGGCATTTTGAATATAAAAGCTAGAGTCAGGCTCTGCACCTTTCTTGATGTCATTGCGATTTAGCGTGACCGAACCAAATTCTTTTAATGGTAGATCTAATTCTTCAGCCAAAACTCCAACTATTCGCGCTAATAAGCGATTAATCGCTTCATGAAGGTCAGATGGCATCCTGATTTCTAAAACTCCTCGGTCATAAGCTAAACGAGCGGAACGACGATCGCCCATATCGACAAGCATCGTCTCATAGGTTTGCCAACTAATTGGTAATACCGCGTTACGCGCGATCGCTAACGAAACTTCTTGCTTATAGGATATGGGGGTAATAGTCATTTAAACATTCCGCAAAAAAATGGAGAATAGGAGGCTCGAACCCCTGACCTCTGCGGTGCGATCGCAGCACTCTACCAACTGAGCTAATTCCCCAACAGGCTATACATACTAGCATATTTCATCAAAAAAGTCGGCGCAAAGCAACCGCCTTTTTTATTTGTTGGATATAGGCGATCGCGCTGCGCCGTTCATCAAAAAGCGAGTGATCTTTTGCTCATACCCTGAACCATCGGGAAACTCGACCACTAGCACAGGATTCTTGATATTTTCAGATGGAATCTGGAGCAAATATACAT
>JAJAZG010000547.1 GCA_026785865.1 Pseudanabaena sp. CAN_BIN31 | reverse complement strand
CCCCTACCAGTGGGATATTCTTCTTTAGAAATCTCCTAAGAGCAGTGATTTTATTATGTACTCCCTTCCCAGTGAAGAATTAGACATTGCTCCGCGCCGCAACGTCTAATTCTTGGGTTTTAATGTCTATTTTTATACTGGGAAGGGAGTAACTTTAAATTTCTTCTAAAATTTTGAAACGCACATGATTGAGTGCTAGCTCGCCAATCGAATAGGGCTGAGGTTGAATTGTCTCAAAAAAGATACCTTTACCAATTTCCACATGATACCAAGGTAGACCCATAAACCATCGGGTCGGATAGGGGCGATATCCAGTGTCATCGGGATTAGATTCCATTGGCAACCAGCCGACACTAGGAATATAGAACTCAATCCAAACGTGATTATAATATTGGTTCAAGGGAATATTCATGACTATATCACTGTCGTGAGGGCATTTATAACGCCCAACTGTGCGACAAGCAATTCCATTTAATCGCGTCAGCGCTAGCAATAAACCCACATATTCACCACAAGAGCCAGTGCCTCTAACTAGGACTTCTTCAGGTGGAGCAATATAGGGTGTGACACGGTAAGAGAGCTTGTCGTAGACATAATCACGAATCAACAACATCTTTCGTAAAATATTAGTCTCAGCGCCTACTGCTTCTTTAGCAGCAGATTGAATGATTGGATTGTCCATGCTCAACCCGTCATCATCGACTAGATAAAGCTTCTGCATTTCGGGAGATAGTTCGGGAATGGATTCTACTTCACTATCTTTGAGTTCATACTTGATCCCATGCAGTTCTAGAGTCGCTTTCCAGCCAAACATTCGTGATTCTTCGGGTTTGAGGTTGCCGAGCTTAAAGGCGGCGACGCGCTGACCATCGACAATTTCTTCTTCAAAGGGAATCCCAATTGGCTCGATCGCTAATAATTTTTGGCGATAGTTATCGGTGGGGTAAGCAACCCGCCATGAGAGGTTATAGATGGAAGTTGGTTCTTCAGGAGAAAGTTCTTCGAGGTAGATCATCTCGACTTTGTAGCCAGAGGTGAGGGTATAGTTTAATTTTCCATCTTTGTATTGATCGAATTTGAGACGATGAATAAAAGTTTTTTCGCGGCTAGAAACAGAGAATGGCTGATCTAAATCGTTAGGATTATCTCGAATGTAGTTCTCATCACCTGAATAAACCACATATAAATCATCATCTAAAAATCCTAGTCCCATCGGATTCGGAAATGGAGTCAAGCCGCGATGTAAGATTTCGCCTGTTTTGGCATTGAGTCGATAAATTGTTTCTTCAGTGCGATCGCTTACCCACAATTCTTCACCGACTAAGGTCAAAGACTCAAAACCTGCACCAGGCGCATCCATGACTCTTAGTAAAGTGCGAGTGGCGCGACCAAATACAAAAATCTTGCCAACTTCGCTAGAACTTACATACACTCCACCTTCAGATACGGCAATGCCATCGATCCTGTTAGGCAACTCCATAAATGGTTGCAGGTCAAAATCAACCATATTGCAATAATGAATGCCATTATCTTTGGTAATCCAAAGTGTTTCACCCGCGATCGCTAAGCCTGTTGAGTCGCGAAACTGTAATGCTGTGTAATTATTTAGTACCGTTGCACCTTCAGAAAATGGATCAATTTTGAGCAGATGTCCTTGATAGGTATCGACACAAAGTGCATAGGGTTTACCGTTATTCGGGTCGGTTTGCCACACTAAACCGTGAAGGTTGTAAGCGCCAATGGGATAAATCGTGCTTGGTAAGCTAGGCATAGGGTATTAGACAGGTGGTTTAGACGGATAATTTAGAAAGGCTTTGAACTTTCTGCAAATTTTGATCTGACTTCAAAAGCAAGATTACTTCCGTAGCGAAGGTAACAGAAAAAAATCATCGTAAGATTAGATGTACGGTGCTTTGCATCACGCATCCAATCTTACGATTCAAATGAAACAATATTCTCTACTCACAATCGTTTTATATCTAATCGGTCCAATACTGATTATTGTCAGTCATATCGGTTCGTTACTTGTTTTTAGAACTGGTTTATCGTGGGGCGCGATCGCATGGATCTTACTACTATATTTTGTCCGTATGCTTGCCACAACTGGTATTTATCACCGATTACTCACCCACAAAAGCTATCAGGCTCCCGCACTCCTATTATGGATAGGGTGTATTGTGGCAGCATCGGCGGGACAAATGGGACCAAATTGGTGGAAAGCACACCATATGGCTCATCATCAATATTCCGATCAAGCTCTCGATCCTCATTCTCCCTATACTCCAGATCAGGGACTTAAAGGATTTTATTGGGCACAGGGGGGATGGCTATTATCCTCTCGGTTTTTTCCTGACAAATTGCCATCTGATGTGGAAAGCGATCGGGTCTTACAAGTAATTGACCGTTTGCATTTTATTCCGCTAGTTGCACTTGGGGCAATTTCCTATTTCATCGGTGGGCTTGAATATCTCGGCGCTTTTTTTCTCAGTACAACACTGCTGTTTCATGGCGTACAAACGGTCAACTCACTCACTCATCTTATCGGCGATCAACCATTTGTCACCGATGACCATAGTCGCAACAGTGGTTTTGTTGCATTTTTGACTTTGGGCGAAGGTTGGCATAATCTTCATCATGCTTTTCAGTCATCCAGTCGGCATGGTGTGACGATTCGCGATGGTCAGGTTGTTTATCTTCTAGATCCAACTTTTAGATTCATTAAAGTACTTGAGTTCTTGAAGTTGGCATCAAAGCTGAGATTGCCTAGCGAAAAAGATTTGTTGGCAAAAGCTAAAAAGCCAAAACTTGCATAATTTAGAATTGGCGATCGCCCACCCAACGATCAAAATCATCAGGTTTATCAATAAGATCCAAACTTTATTGTGATCTGACAAAAAAGTTTTCTGATTGGTACAGAGCCTTGCGCTGCTATAGAACCCAGAGAAATTTTTGAAAGTGCCGCTTTGCGGCACTTTGAAAAATTTCTGTGGGTTTTATGACAGCGCAAAGCTCTGTAGTAGATGGATTTAGACTAAAATAGGATTTTGCCGATCAGAGCCGCCGAACAATGAGTGATAACGTCGTAGTAAATTCAGCCAATCAAGTGCCAAATCAAGTTCAGTTCCTTGATGAATTTGAGGTGATTGTCGTTGGGGCAGGTCATGCTGGCTGCGAAGCCGCCCTCGCCGCCGCACGCATGGGCTGCAAAACTTTACTCCTCACGCTTAACCCCGATCGCATTGCATGGCAACCTTGCAACCCCGCCGGTGGAGGACCCGCAAAATCAAAACTTGTCCATGAAGTCGATTCACTTG
>JAJAZG010000546.1 GCA_026785865.1 Pseudanabaena sp. CAN_BIN31 | reverse complement strand
GTGCGCTACAGCTTTTTGGGTTTAATTATGCTTGCCTACTTAGAAACGATCCATTAACTTATATTTAGCATCATGGTTAGGCTTTGCCCCTTCACCACAAGTGCGCGGAGTCGGCAAAATCTTCGTAGGATTCGCAATGCCTTGCGGATCGAAAACATCGCGTACCCAACGCATTGTTTCCAAATCTGACTCGCTAAACATCTCAGACATATAGCACTTCTTATCTGCACCAATGCCATGCTCACCTGAAATGCTGCCGCCAACGCGCACACAAAGCTTGAGGATTTCGCCGCCTAGTTCTTCTACAATTTCTAGAGCGCCAGCCTCAGCATTGTTATACAAAATCAATGGATGCAGATTGCCATCGCCAGCATGGAAGACATTGGCAACAGGATAGCCATATTTCTTACTGAGATTCTCAATCTCTTTTAATACAAAAGTAAGCTTAGTACGCGGAATCACCCCATCTTGAACATAATAATCGGGACTCATGCGACCCATAGCGGCGAATGCAGCTTTTCGACCTTTCCAAAGTCGCAAACGCTGCTCTGGATCGATCGCTGAAGTGACATTTCGCGCTCCATTTTGATAACAAATTTCTTCGATCCGCTTAGCACTTTCGGTAACTTCTATTTCTAAGCCATCAATTTCAATCAGCAGGATCGAAGCCGCATCACGAGGATAACAATTTGTGGCAACTGTATCTTCCACAGCATTAATGCTCATGTTATCCATGATTTCCATCCCTGCGGGAATAATACCAGCGCCGATCACATCGGAAACTGTCGATCCTGCGGCTTCGACGGTGGTAAAATCGGCTAGAAGAACTTGAATTGATTCCGCAGATTTGAGGATTTTTAGAGTTATTTCTGTCGCAATACCGAGCGTTCCTTCAGAACCAACAAAAATTCCTGTGAGGTCATAACATGGGCTTTCAGGAATTTTGCCACCGATATCTTTGATTGAGCCATCGGGTAAGACTATTTTTGCACCGAGAACGTGATTAGTCGTGACTCCATATTTCAGACAATGCACACCTCCAGAATTTTCAGCAACATTGCCACCGATGGAGCAGATGATTTGACTGGAAGGATCGGGAGCGTAATAAAATCCTGCGCCGCTTACAGCTTGAGTGACCCAGTTATTAATTACCCCTGATTGCACGACTACGCGCTGGTTTTCAAAATCAACTTCGAGAATCTTTTTCATGCGTGATGTCACAATCAGCACTGAGTCAGGCAATGGCAATGCGCCGCCCGATAAGCCTGTCCCCGAACCGCGTGCAACAAAAGCAATTTTGTAGCGATCGCATACTTTCACTACAGCCGCCACTTCTTCGGTGCTACTAGGCAACACGACCAGCGCGGGTTGCTGCTTATAACTGGTGAGTCCATCGCATTCGTAAGCGAGTAATTCTTCACGAGTCCGCACCACATAGCGATCGCCGACAATGGCGATTAATTCTTTAGCGATCGCGCTCCAATTAATAGTTTGTAAGGATGATGATGTATTAGAAATAGTGGCGATCGCGTCCATGCTGTATTGACAATGTAACAACTAGACTTATCTTATCGCAGTTGATTTAAAACAGGAAATGGGCGCTTTGCGCCCATTTCCTGTTTTAAACTTCGCCTAGATATTTCAGCACAACTACACCTAAAGGTGGCGCTGTGACATCAATGGAATATGGCTTACCATGCGTACCAAAATCATCACTATACTTACCGCCAAGATTACCAATACCGCTACCACCATAGATCGGGGCATCGCTATTGAGAACTTCTTTATAGAAGCCTCTCTCAGGAACACCAACGCGATAATTATGATGAGCTACAGGCGTAAAGTTACAGACAACTAGCACAAATTCGCCATCTGCACCTTTACGCAAGAAAGAGATCACTGAGTTTTGGGTATCATTACACTCAATCCATTCAAATCCATCTTGAGTAAAGTCTTGAGTATAAAGTTCAGGCAGCGATCGCAAAAGTTTGTTGAGATCGCCAACATATTTTTGTAATGTCTTGTGAGCGGGATATTGCAATAAATGCCATTCCAGATCGCCCCAAACATTCCACTCTCCCCATTGTCCAAATTCCATGCCCATAAACATGGTTTTCTTACCTGGGTGCATAAACATATAACCGTACAGACAGCGCAAGTTCGCAAATTTTTGCCACTCATCTCCAGGCATCTTGCCAATCATCGGACTCTTGCCATGCACAACTTCATCATGGGAGAGCGCCAGCATGAAGTTTTCGCTAAAGGCATACCAAATGCTGAAGGTGAGATAGTTATTATTCTGCCCACGGAAGTACGGGTCAAGCTTAAAATAATCAAGCATATCGTGCATCCAGCCCATATTCCATTTCAGATTAAAGCCTAAACCACCTGAATATGCAGGCCATGTCACCATCGGCCAAGAAGTAGATTCTTCAGCAATGGATAATGTACCAGGATAATAAGTAAACAGAATGCTATGCAGATGGCGGAATAGCTCGATCGCCTCTAAGCTTTCACGACCGCCATGCTCATTAGCAAGCCATGTTCCAGGATCGCGGTTGTAATCGCGATAGATCATTGAGGCGACTGCATCAACACGGATTCCGTCAATGTGATATTTGTCGAACCAAAACAGCGCATTGGCAATCAAGAAATTTTTGACTTCATTACGCTTGTAATTAAAGATCTTGGTTCCCCATTCCTTATGCTCACCAATCCGAACATCAGCAGGTTCATAGAGAAATGTGCCATCGAAAAAGGATAAGCCATGTCCATCTTTAGGGAAATGCGCGGGAACCCAATCGATAATAACGCCAATATCACTTTGGTGACATTGATCGATGAAATACATCAAATCTTGAGGAGTGCCATAACGCGAAGTCGCCGCATAGTAGCCCGTTACCTGATAGCCCCATGAGCCATCAAACGGATGCTCAGCTATAGGCATCATTTCAATATGGGTATAGCCCATCTCTTTGACGTAGGGGATCAAATCTTCTGCGAGTTCGCGATAGGTGAGAAATCTTGCTCCAGGTTTGAGGTCTGCGGCGGATACAGTCTGATAGCCATCGTCAGGAGGGATATCGGCGGCAGCGTGCATCCATGAGCCAAGGTGCATTTCATAGACCGAGATCGGCTTTTTGAGTGGGTCTTGAGTGCTGCGTGTTTCTAGCCATTTTTGGTCGCCCCACTCATAGGTACTGAGATCGGTGACGATTGAGGCAGTTTTTGGGCGCACCTCTTGAAAGAAACCATAGGGATCGGATTTTTCGTAAATATGCCCCTCAGGACTCTTAATTTCGTATTTGTAGGCAGTGCCAACAGTCAATTCAGGAATGAATAAATCCCAAATGCCTGTATGGCCTCTACGCATCTGGTGTTTGCGTCCGTCCCAGCTATTAAAGTCGCCGATGATCGAGACGTTACGAGCATTAGGAGCCCAGACTGCGAAATAAACACCACTAACATTGTCAATTGTGGCAAGGTGAGCGCCCATTTTTTCGTAAATCTGGTAATGCGTACCTTCACCAAATAAATAGCTGTCAAACTCAGTCAGCAACGGTGATTTGAAACAGTAAGGATCATGAATTAGGCGATCGCTGTCACCAGACTTGACTTTAAATTGATAGCTAAACAGATGGGGCGCGTCGCTAATAATACATTCAAAAAAGTGCGGATGATGCACCGATTGCATCGCATATTCTTTATGTTGTTCGGGTGTAACTACAGATACCGCCTCTGCGTCGGGCAAATACGCTCTAACCACCCATACCAACTTACCATCTTGCTCTATTTCATGGGGACCGAGGACTGTAAAGGGGTCTTGATGTTGGTTCCAAACTATGCGATCGATTTGCTCGGTGGGAATGGTTGGGATCATATCTCTTTTAGTAAACGCACATAATTAAATTACTGCATATTATTCACCAAATTGCGGTGTGTAATCTAACGTAAAGACTCGTGTATATTTTCTTTTGTTTATTACATCTAAAACAAGAAACCAATCTATCGATTATTTCTGCATGACGATATTTTGACGATAAAATTTTATTCAACAACCAATAAAGATCTCCTTAGTTCTAGAATATTCACTGAGTAGTTTTTGAAAAAGATTAGAATTAAAACTACGAGGATCGATGCGTGTGCCAGAGAGATCAACATCTTTATGGGTGGTAATCCGCTCTAAGGGAACATCAGTTTTAGCAACTAGCCACGCTAGAGATTGATATTGAGCTTCGGTATATCCGCTATGGGTATAACCATCATTCATTCCATCTTCAGGGGTTTCTAAAGAAATATGATAGGCGAAGTTATTTACAGAACTGGAATATCGGGGATTTGTTTGTACTGCTTCTTTTCCTAATGAACTAACAAATACTGAATTTCCCGCACCAAAGGCGCGTTTATCGGGTGGGACAAAATAGATAATTGTGCCATCGATCGCAATTAATGTATGGTAACTCGCTTGATTGTCTTCATTAGTTTGGAATGATTGGAAAAAATTAATCACACTATTCATTGATCCGACAGTTTCATGGAGGACGATAATTGGTGAGTAGTTAGCAGGACTGCCAGATACATCTTTGAGATAGCGATCGCCATAGTTAGAAGCCGCCGCCAAAGCAATAATCTCTCTAGGAATATAGCTAGTTAATTTTTGAGAAGAAGATTTTTTAGGTGCAGTAGTCAAAGGTTGGCGAAAGCGATCTAAAGTAATCGGAATAGAAGTGAGTGTGGCGGGTGGTGATGGATCGGGTGGATTAGCGGGTGGTTGTAACTCACATCCGAAAACGGGCGCGAATTGTGCCTCGCCAATCACAGTGGTTTTGGCTGGTTCTGCATAGAGAATTAATATCGCGATCGTTATTAAAAAGATGGCGATCGCTATAAATTGTTTGAGTTTCATATTTACAATCTACTTCAAAAATAAGTATGTAAACATAATAAAACCAAAAACCCAAAACACAAAAGGCAGTAACGCACGCGCAGCGTGCGCTACTGCCTTTTGTGTTTTTATGTTTACCTACTTATTGCTAAATTCTGTAACTGGCGATCAAAAAATTGTTGCTGAAAGGCTAATTCATTCGCAGCTTGAATAAATTGCGTCGCTGGTATAGATCCATCAGATGGAATAGAACTTATACGAATTAATGGTTCTATTTCGCCTAACGGATCGGCGATCGACTCTACCACATAGCCATATTGTCTCAGTTCATCAAAGCCAATCTGCAAAACATCTTGGTCATCAATTCCTAACTTAGCAATTAGTTGCGATCGCTTAATTTCTTTACCAGTCCGACTAAGGTATTTGGCAATCCCGACTAAAGTTTGCCATGCGATCGCCCCATTCATTTGTTCAGGACGAGGATAAACTAACGCGAGAGCTTGATTAGCTTCGTGAGCCTGATTAATGATTATGTTCAAGTCTTGCCAACTTTGCGGACAGCGATCGCAGATAGTTGTGGATAAATCGCGATCAAAGGCGATCGCATCGCGCCCATGCCAATTGATGATTTTGAGACTTGCGCGAGGATTTGCGATCGTTGATGCGAGGGATGGCAAATCAGCACTCAGTGGCGCACTCTGAGCATGAAAATCAATCAGCCGCGCATCATAGCGCTTGCGAAAAGAATTATCGACTAACTCAATCACGACATCGCAAGCAGTATCGGGTAACTCATAGCTGTAATGTCCCCACCAATCACCATAAATCTGATTGCCTTGGCGATCGCTTAAGGTAAATTCAGTTTTGATATATTCAACTTTCTGTCCTTTTTGATTACGAATATTGGCATTAGATATTTCTGAAAACTGACAATCGCGTACTAATAATCTGGGATAGGGATTCCCCATACCAAAAGGTTCTAGTTGCTTGAATTCATTAAATAATTCTTTAGTTAAATCGGCGATCGCGACTTCTAAATCAATCTTGATCGCCTTATTTTGTAACTGTCCATATTGACTCCAAAACTTTTGATCGATCGCCTCAGTTAACACCTGCAAATTTTCAAAACGAAAGCTCAAACCACCCGCAAGCGGATGTCCGCCAAAACTTAATAATAGATGTTCTTGCTCTTTGAGTAGATCGTAGAGATTTATCCCTTCTAGCGATCGTGCACTCCCTTTCACAATTCCATCTTCCATCGTACAGAGAATAGTCGGACGCGCATATTCGGCAACCACTTGCCCCGCTACTAAGCCCAGCACTCCCACCGACCATTGCGAATCAACCAGAACAATAATTCCTGTGGTGGATAAATCCATCTGCGCGATTTTTGATTGAACTTGTTTAAATACTTTTTTCTGTAAAGCTTTGCGCTGAGTATTCGCCAGTTCTGTCTGATCGATTAGCGCCTTACAAATCTTCTGATCGCGAGTGGTCAGCAATTCTACACATTTCCGCACATCGCCCCAAATACGGCTCACCGCATTAATACGCGGCGCGATGCCAAAGCTAATATCAATCGGGCGATCGCCAACTCTTTTACATTGCTCCAACAACATTCGCACACCGAGGCGTTTTTTTTGCCGCAATACTTCGATTCCCTTTTGAGCAAGATAGCGACAATCTCCCGTAAGTTGCACTAAGTCAGCCACTAAGCCGATCGCCACTAAATCCAATAAATCCTCCAATGGCTGCTGCGGAACTTCTGGCAAAGCTTCATAGAGCGCTTCCATTAACTTGTAAGCCACTGCCACACCAGACAAATGGAACAATGGATGATCGTTACTCAAATAGCGCGGATTGATAATCGCCACCACAGGCGGACGCTGATCGGGCAGAGTATGGTGATCGGTGACAATCACATCGATTCCTAACTCCTGAGCATATTTTAATGCTTCTAAGCTAGTGCTACCAGTGTCACAAGTGATGATTAAATTAAGTGATTTTCCTGTTAGTTCACATTGCGATCGCAATTCATCTAAACCTTTAATCGATACCCCATGCGACTCTTTGAGGCGATCGGGAATATAAAAAACTAAGCGATCGCCTTGAGCAAAAAACTCTCCTAAACCTTCCCACAAAACCGATGTCGCCGTAATCCCATCCGCATCAAAATCTCCCCAAATCGCGATCGTTTCTCCCTGCTCATAAGCTTGTCGCAAACGCGCGATCGCCTGTTGCATTTCTTCACCAAAGGCGGATGCACTAGTCGGTTGATAGGCAGCGATCAATAAAAATGCTTTCACCTCATCTGGGTCAATCATCCCTCTTTGACAAAGTAGTTGCGCGGCAAATTTACCCACCGATTCACGTAACCAAGTCGGCGGTACAACTGCTGCTAAAGTTTGCCAATTTGTTGTCAAAATAAATACTTCCTTTTTTAGCAGATTGCTACTTTTGAATAGGAATTACTGAGGTTAAGATATGATACTCCATAAAGCTTGTAAATATTCCCATGCAAATCTTGACAGTAAAAACTCTATGCTCTGAAGCCGCAGTCTTCTCAGAAGTTGAGTCTCAACATTCCGAACCTTTGCTATATGGGGTTACAGATGGTAAAGCTATTGGAACATATATAGAGCAAAAGTTCAGGCTTTATCTCAAAGGAAAATACGAGTTTTTAGATGGCAATTCAGCAAGTGGAATTGATTTTCCAGATTTGCTTGTTGATGTAAAAGTAACCAGTGCGAGACAACCGCAGTCATCATGTCCTTTCAAATCTGCAAGACAAAAGATTTTTGGGCTGGGATATTCACTAATCATCTTTGTCTATGACAAGGTAGATGACAGTATCAATCGAACTGCAACCTTAAGTATCCTACACACGATTTATGTTGATGCTGAGAGAACAGCAGATTTTCAAATGACTCGCGGAATTCGTAATATTTTAGAGAATCAGGGAAATAAAGATGATTTAATTGCATTTATTTTTGATCGAAATCTACCAGTTGAAGAAATTGAAGCCTCAAATATTGCGGATGAAATACTCGAAAATCCACCCGTGCAAGGATTTTTAACGATTTCTAATGCTTTGCAATGGCGGCTTCAATACAGCCGAGTTATCGAACGAGCTGGGCAAGAAAAAGGTGTAGTTGTAGTTTATAGGGCAATTGGATGATCGAAATTGCCCCTAAAAGCAAAGTGGAGTATGGCGATTTTCAGACTCCATTAGAATTAGCTAAAAAAATCTGTCATAAACTGTTGGAGCTTAAAGTAAATCCAAATATCATTATTGAGCCGACTTGCGGTATTGGCAACTTTATTCAGGCTTCTGCCCAGTTGTTTCCATCAGCAAATAAAATTATTGGGGTTGAAGTAAACCAAAATTATTTAGAAAAAATTAGGCAAAGTAGTTGGATCTCTCAAGATCAAAGAATTCGCATTCGTCAAGAAAATTTCTTTGATCTTGATTGGTCTACAGTCATAAAAAAAAGTAATGTCAGTGACAAAATTCTTATATTAGGAAACTTTCCTTGGGTGACTAATTCTCAACAAGGCATGATCAATGGTAAAAATTTGCCCAAGAAAACTAATTTTCAAAATCACACTGGATTAGATGCGGTAACTGGTAAAAGCAACTTTGATATTTCTGAGTGGATGTTGATTAACTCTATTCAACAATTACAAAAGCATCAAGGCTATTTGGCAATGCTATGTAAAACATCAGTCGCAAGAAAATTATTAAATTATATTTATGCTAAAAACTTAAACCTCGCTTACTATGCAACTTACGGAATAGATGCGAAAAGATATTTTAATGCGGCTGTTGATGCTTGTCTTTTATTTTGTAAAATTGATTTAAGTTCAACTAATTATTTCTGTGATGTATTTAGCAGTCTTGAGGCTGATAATTTTTACAGAATAGGCTATCGCAACAATATTCAAGTTAGAAATATAGACTCTTTTGACAAATTAAAAAATTTACACAATCCAAACCTAGGATTAAAGTGGCGCTCTGGAATTAAGCATGATTGTTCAAAAGTAATGGAATTTCATAAAATTGACAATAAACTCATAAATGGATTGGAGGAAGTAGTCGATATTGAAGATAAATTTCTATTCCCGTTACTGAAAGGTTCTGATATTGCTCAAAACCGCACAACAAGTATTAATCGCTATGTCTTAGTTACTCAAAGATATATTGGTGAGTCAACTGAATATATACACAAATCAGCTCCTAAAACTTGGAGCTATCTAGAATCTCATTCAAAATACTTAGATAGTAGAAAAAGTAAAATCTATCAAAATAGTCCCCCTTTTTCTATATTTGGAGTTGGTTTGTATACATTTGCACCTTGGAAAATTGCAATTTGTGGACTCTATAAAAAACTAAGTTTTCGACTGATTGGAGCAGTAAATGGTAAAGCGGCTATTTTTGATGATACTGTTTATTTTATCAGTTTTGACGATGAACAGACTGCTTCCCAAACACTTAAACTTTTAACTTCTTTATCGGCAACAGACTTTTATTCCTCTTTAATATTTTGGGATGACAAACGTCCAATTAAGTCTAGTATTTTAAATAGTCTAGACCTGTCTGCTTTAGCAGAAGAGTTGGGAATAAATTATTAATAATCTCGATTTTACTAACAAAGTATGATCACATTTTGCGATAATGCAAGACATAAAGCGTTAGTTGAGATTATGGCTATATTTGCTGCTGTTCAAGCTCCCGAAAAAGTTAAAGACACCGTAAGGGAAGTGGTACGCAAGACTTACCCGAAATATAAGGTGATTGTATTAAACGATGATTTTAATACTTTTGAACATGTATCTGATTGTTTAATGAAATATATTCCCCAGATGACCGAGGAGTTAGCTTGGGAGTTGACCAATCAGGTGCATCATGACGGGTTGGCGATCTCATGGGTTGGTCCTTTGGAGCAAGCCGAGATGTATCACGATCAACTCAAAAGTGCGGGGCTAACGATGGCTCCTCTCGAAGCCGAATAAAGATCAAAAACGGGCAAACCCCGTTTTTAATTAGTTCGGATAAAATTGCGGATCGAGAATTTGCGCGATCGCGTAGGGACATTCTGGCGGTAAGTCACCCTTATCGAGCGGCGTTTCCTTGACCACAAG
>JAJAZG010000545.1 GCA_026785865.1 Pseudanabaena sp. CAN_BIN31 | reverse complement strand
TGTGCAGCAAGCTTTTGCCAAGCAATTTTGTCGCCTTGCCGATGCAGGGATTCCCACAGTGTTATTAGTGGGCAATCATGACCAACATTCCCAAGGGGTCGGCGGTGCAAGCTTGGCGATTTATCGCAGTCTTGGTGTACCAAACTTCACCGTGGGAGATACGATCGCCACGCATCGCATCTCGACAGGGGCAGGAGATATTCAGATTATTACTTTGCCTTGGATTACGCGATCGACTTTGCTCACCAAGTCAGAGACAGAAGGCTTCTCAATGACAGAAGTAAGCCAATTTTTAATTGATCGCCTCCAAGTTGTGATCGAAGCTGAAATCCGTCAACTCGATCCAGAACTACCAACAATCCTTTTGGCTCATGTGATGGTGGATACGGCAACCTATGGCGCAGAGAGATTTCTGGCGGCGGGTAAAGGTTTTACGATTCCATTATCAATGCTGACTCGTGAAGCATTTGATTATGTCGCGCTTGGTCATGTGCATCGACATCAGATTTTAGCGACACAGCCGCTTGTGGTTTATCCAGGAAGTATTGAGCGCGTCGATTTTGGGGAAGAGAACGAAGCCAAGGGATATTGCTGGCTAGAAGTTGAGAAGGGGAATGTGAAGTTCGATTTTTGTTCAATTCCTACTCGCGTTTTTCGGACGCTGGAAGTGGATGTGACGCAATCGGAAGATCCGCAAGGGAAGTTATTAAAGGCTATTCAAAAAGGAAAGATCGATCAGGCGATCGCCCGATTAATTTACAAAGTTAAGGCTGAGCAACTAGCCCAAATCGACGATCACCTATTACATGAAGCAATGGCGATCGCCCATAATTACGCGCTGATTCCTGAAGTCATTAGTCAAAATATGCGATCGCGATTGCCTGAACTCAGCACTGCCGAAGCTCTTGACCCAATGACAGCACTGAAAACTTATCTCAGCACTCGCGAAGACTTAAAAAATCTTGAACCTGAAATGTTAAAGGCAGCGCAGGAATTATTGAGTGAGATTGGTTTAGCAATGGATGGAATTGATGCTGTTGAAGATTCAGCTAAGCCTAGTCAACTTGCCATAAGTTTCGATTAGTTGAGTTTGCAGCATTTCGATAGTAACTTGGCGCAGTGTCGCCGCGCGATTATAGATTTGTTCGATGGTGATATCAGTGCGATCGTCTGTTTCTAAAAGGAATTTACCATTCGGTATGGTGGCGATCGCCTTAATAACGGGACTGAGATCGCTTAAAATTACCGCTCCAAATGAGAAATAAAAATCATGCTTTAGCAATTGTTGAAATACTTCTTCTTTCTTGTTAAAGCCATGAATAATCCAAGGGATAGAAGATTTAGCATCTTTCTTAAGCGCTATTAATTCGGCAAACGCTCTAACACAATGAATTACAAGCGGTTTCTGTAATTCTTCTGCAAGTTCTATATGTTTTTTAAAAATAGCAATTTGCAACTCTAAAGGCAAATCAATATTGCGATCTAACCCACATTCACCGATCACCACAACTTGCGATAAATTCGCCAAAGCTTTTAAATTTATCCAAGCATCTTCCCATGATGAACCTTGCACAAACCAAGGATGCAAGCCAAGGCTACAAATATTTGGCAAGTCCGACTCTTGCAATTCTGGAGTCACATGCAGAGTCTGTAAATTGATAAGATTAGGAGATTGGCGATCGTGATGCGAATGGAAGTCAATAAACATTTCATATGTTAACAAGGGGCTTAAGCCCCTTGTTCTCGATAGATTTATTCGCCAAGCTTTGCTTCAAGTTCGGCAATCCGCTTTTCTAGTTTGCGAACTGTATGTAATAAATCTGGAAGCTGACGTTCAGCGATAACGATCCGTTTCCAATCTCTTTCGGGAACGATAGGATAGCCCATCATCGTCACACCTGCGGGAACATCGCTGGGAATGCCTGATTTTGCGCCGATGATTGCGCCATCGCCGATGTGAATATGATTGGCTGCGCCGACTTGTCCTGCCATAACCACATGATGACCGAGGGTGACACCACCCGCTAAACCCACCTGTGAGGCGAGAACGGAATGCGCCCCGACTTCAACACCGTGACCGATTTGGACAAAGTTATCCAGCTTTGCACCTTTACGAATGATCGTCACGCCGACAGCAGGACGGTCAACGGCACAGGAGCAGCCAAGTTCCACATGATCTTCAATGATCACATGACCAATTTGCGGGACTTTGTACCAAGTTCCATTTGGTGAAATCTCGAAGCCGAAGCCATCGCCGCCTAAAACTGTGCTGGGATGGAACAGACAATTTGCGCCGATTTGAGTGCGATCGCCGATCACGCAACTAGCATGAATGGTCGTATTTGCACCAATCTCGACATCGTTATAAATCGTGACATGGGGATAAATCGTGACGTTATCGCCAATTTTGACGCGATCGCTAATGACGACATTAGGGGCGATCACCTCATTTGCGCCTAACTGCACGCCTTCACCCAAAATTGCGGTGGGATGGATTCCTTTTGGCGGAGTGGGTGGTTGATAAAATTTTTCGAGAACCTTGGCAAATAATATGCGTGGATGGGCGGTACGGATGCAAGGCAAGGACGAAGGAGTTTTTAAGTCAAGGATGACCGCGCTGGCTTGGGTATCTTTAAGACGGGCGACAAATTTTGCTGAGGACACAAAGGTGATCTCTCCTGTTTGCGCCTTATCGATCGCCGCAACACCTGTAATGATCGGGTCAGCACCATCGGATTCAAATCGACAATCTGGCAAGGCGGCGACAAATTCGGCTACGAGTTCGGAGAGTTTAAAACTAATTGTTTGTGTCATGGATGATCTATATCGCTTTACGCTCTAACTGAAACTAAAATAATTAAAAAAATTTTTTTTAATTATTTGGTTTTGATATTACCATTCCACCCAAGAATTAAGGCTGTGGCGCTTAGCGCCACAGCCTTAATTCTTGACTAAGCCGCGATCGCGACTTTAGTTGTGCCAAGCGATTCCATTACCAATTCTGCAAGATCGTTGATGAAAATAGGATGGCTATTTAAAGCAGGAACGCGATCAAAATTGTGAATGCCAGCTTCTTCAGCCACTTCTCGGTATTCAATATCGATTTCTTGCAAAGTTTCAATATGTTCAGACACGAAACTAATCGGCACAACTAAAAGATCGTTAACGCCGCGCTTAGCTAGATTCTTAATTGCTTCTTCAGTATAGGGTTGCAGCCACTCGACGGGCCCAACACGGCTTTGATAAGCAAGAGTGTGCGCGTTATAGCGCTGATAGTCGCGGCGCAGCGCTTTCATGATGCCATCGACACAGTTTTCCATTTGAGATTGATAGGGATCGCCGTACTTCGTGACATATTTCACAGGTACACCGTGAGCGCTGAAGAAAAGATGCACATTTTCGGGTTCGGCAAAAGATTGTAATTTAGCATCGATCAGTTCATTCATGGCGCAAATGTAGCCAGTCCGCTCATACCAAGAATTGATCGTAATCTTCTCGATCGCTTGGAGTTCGGGATCATTTGCCCAGAGCGCGTCGAGTTGCTTGATGCTCGAACCACTGGTACTGATGGAATATTGAGGATACAAGGGTAGGACTACGAGGCGGGTAATGCCATCTTGTTTGATTTGGGCGATCGCCTCGTCAACGTAGGGAGCCCAATAGCGCATCGGCACATAAACTTTGGCATCGACTCCACGACGCTGCAAAACGTTTTCGATATTTTCGCCTTGCTCTTTAGTAAGCTGAAGCAAAGGTGAGCCACCACCAATCAGACGGTAATTTTCTTGACTGATCGGAGCGCGACTAGCGGCAATTAGTGAGGCGATCGGCTTTTG
>JAJAZG010000544.1 GCA_026785865.1 Pseudanabaena sp. CAN_BIN31 | reverse complement strand
CCCCCCCCAAACCCCCCCGCGTTTTTAAAAAAAATAGGCGGGGGGCGCCGCGCCCCCCCCCACCGCTAATTCTTAATTACCAAATTTTCCAGTCATCCCATTTGAGATTAAAAATAGAAGTATCGGGAAAAGCGATCGCATTATTACTCTGGACTAGCTTTTGCTGTAATCGTGCAAGTTGAGGACTGATCCTCGGTAAACTTTCAACTAATTGATAGGGTAAAATTCCTTCAGCCAGAGCAAAAGAAGCAGTTGTCGCGGCGGCGGCTCCCACTGACCACTCGTAAGAATGGACGCGATAACCTGCGGCAACGATGTAGCTAAAAGCAATATTTTTGCCAGACACGATTAGATTATCGATTTTTTGAGGAATTAGCGATCGCAACGGAATCTGACCAGGAAATGCTGGTCCATGCCCATTGCGAACTCCTGCACGTTCGGTATTGCCAGCTTTTTCGACAGGATATTCAGTTAAGCAAGGATGAAAATCAAGCTGATACTGAGAAATGCCGATCGCATCAGGATAAATAGTTGAACGGGTGCGGCGCGAAATTTGATTGGGAGCAGTGTTATTTCTGATCGCGCTGGTTGATCCTAAACCAGCTAGAGCATTCCATAAATTGCGATAGGTTTGTTGGGAAAGATTT
The DNA here is from genome assembly GCA_026785865.1 of Pseudanabaena sp. CAN_BIN31. Classification (GTDB taxonomy): domain Bacteria; phylum Cyanobacteriota; class Cyanobacteriia; order Pseudanabaenales; family Pseudanabaenaceae; genus Pseudanabaena. Next base: position 3,072 of record JAJAZG010000544.1, on the reverse strand, counting down.
TCGCGATAGACTTCTGTACTAAAGTCTACTCGTGAGACATCAATCTCAGACATACTAAAACCTTCAGGATAGCCATAGGAAGGACGACCAATAATTCGCCGTGATTCACGAATATAAGGATATTTGGATAGACCATGCAAGGTTCCCATGGGCGAGTCAAAACCTGTTAATAAACGATGATTAGGAAATGGCTTTTTCCAATCAGTTTTTTGTTGCGAATCCGTTGTTCCTGCCACTAGCCAATAGTAAAATCCAAGTGCGATTTCTTCACCACTTTTGAGAGTTTCTGCACGCAATCCGCCCATCCATCCATTTGGTTCTAGTTGTCCTAATTGCTGCAATTGTTTTTTGGAATAGATGAGATTATCTTGTGATGTTCCTGGGCGATAGTCATTGCCCCAAACCCAGTTTTGCATGGAGATATCTCCCGCTTTCATTGGAGAAACGCCAAAGGCATTTCTTTTAGGGTTCTCTGATTCAGCACTTAAAATACGGCGATAAGTGAAGATTGAGTCAAAGTTAGCGAGATTTGGATTCGGGTCGGAGCCGTAATAGGGCGAGTAGCGATCGTAAAAACTAGGTTTTTTTTGTGGTTGTGCTTCTGAAGTTTGCTCCATTGCGAAAGTATAGGTAAAGCCTTGGGTGCAGTAAGCATCATTTTCGGTTACGGGTGAAGACGGATTAAGATGCGATCGCGGATCGAGCCCCAAGCGATAGGGAACATCAGCTAGAGCGATAATTTCACCCGTCTCAGTGGAGTCGATTACAAACCAATTGTTCGGCTGCTTTGCTGCACTGGAATTTTTTGGACTGGCAAGAGGCATAAAGTGAATTACTTCTTTTTGCAATCGCGATGAATTTTCGTAACGATAGGCCTCATCAATAATTTGCGAGAGCAGTTCAGTATTTAGCGGTGGTGTATTCGGTGCAGGACGATGCTGGATGGCGATCGCGCGATCGATCTGTTTACCGTCAGCACTCATTTCCAGCTTTTTAATCACCGTATTTGGGAACCATTTTAATTTCCCATTCCCTTTTTGAGCGGCTTCCTGCAACATGTTGACAAGTATTTGTTGCGCGGTATTGGGAATGAAGCAAGAAACACTTACCCAACAATCGCCAGCATTCAGTTTTCCATACTTCTGCTCAATTCGCTTGCGAAATTCTATATATCCTTGTGGAAAGAACCAAAGATTGCGTTGTTTTTTGGCTTCATCTAGTGCCGATGTGCCTTGAGATGTAAGCTGTCCACCCATCCAGTCAGTAATCTCGGTCATGCAGACAGTGCGCCCTGCGAGTAGCCCTTCATAGGCAGCAGCCGTACCTGCTAAACCACCGCCAACAATCAGAATTTCGCATTCTTCACTGCGATTTGGTGTTTTGGGAATAGCGGTTTGCGCGATCGCGATATCAGTAATTGATACTGTAGCTAACGCGATCCAAAATCCAAACGTAGAAGCGATCGCGCCAATAGAAATACGCTTCTTATATCTTAATTCAATCATTTTTATAACTATTTATCCTTTATAAACCGATCACTTTTAACATCTTAAGGCTTGGGTGATCGCAATTAATTGCTCAAAATCTAACACGGCAATGCGATCGCTGTCCCAATCTTCAATATGACATGATGTCTAATCGCGAAAATATAGACTAAAATAATCAGACACCTCAAGATTTACAAGTATGTCGTCGTCTCAACCTGCAACCGATCTACGTGAAGCTTACCGTGTCTGCGAGCCGAAGCCTCTAAATGGTGAGGATTTTGATCGCTATTACGAGCCTCTATTGGGTGAGGATGATTTTGATGCAGTAAAGGCGATCGGGGCATCTTTGTTTGTGCAGGAGCCAAGAGAACATAAAACTTTTTTCGTTGCTGGGCATCGTGGTTGTGGCAAGACTACAGAGTTGAATTTACTTGTAAAGAATTGGTGTGAAGATTATCATGTAATCTATATTGAAGCAGACAAGATATCAAACATTAATAACATTGACTATATTGATATTTATTTACTTGCTGCACTTTATATAAATATACATATAAATACATATGAGATTAGCATTGAGCCAAATATTATTAAACAATTTGAAGATGTTCTCGCGACAATTATTCATTGTGTTATAGAGCCTTCTCCAGACTCTGAAATCGAAGATAAAGTCTCTTCGATAAAATCTATTGCTGCAACGGAAAATTTTAAATGGGTAGAATCATCAACTGATTTTTCATTGCTTTTAGCTGGTTTATTACTTAAAACTAGTGAATTAAAAACTACTAATAGATTCTATATTTCATACAATTTAGCGGGAGGAAAACCCAAAAATATCATAACATATCGAGGAGCGTTCGTTACTTATGAGGATGATTTCAAAAATGTGTTCAAAGTGCTTTTGAATGACTTTAATAAAGCACTAAAAAAGCAAAAAAATACCTATAAAGGCATTTTGCTTATAATTGACAATCTTGATCGTTGTAGTCTAAATACAGCTAAAGCTATTTTTAATGATGAAATTGAAAAGCTGTTTGAGATTGGTTGTAATGCTATATATACTGCCCCTATTTATTATCTAAATCAGTTACAGAAAACCAACATAAATCAACAGGATCATTTTCTCATACCGCTGTCCAATATTTATAAATTCAGTAAAAATCAATTAAATCCACAGACAAATATTTTATCATTTCAAAAACTTATTGCTTTATTACGCCGAAGGATTGATCTCAATGTTCTGTTTGATTCAGATCGAGTCATACTCGAATTGGTTATGTCTAGTGGTGGCAATTTAATGCATTTAATGGTGCTTTTACGTCAGGCTTATCTGTCTGCCATTGGAAGAAATCGCAGAAAAGCTAGTAAAACAGATGTGAATTATGCAATAGAACAATTACAAATTTCTTTTGAACGTCATGCTAGTAATGATGAATTCTACGAAGATCTTGTTATGTCTTTCTATGATAAGACCTTGCCAGAAGGTGATTCTGGATTACTGGCTTTAGAGAGAGGGATGCTTTTACAATATCGCGATAAAAAAAAAGACTTGTTTTTTCCTCAGCCTGTTGTTTTGCAAATGGAT
>JAJAZG010000543.1 GCA_026785865.1 Pseudanabaena sp. CAN_BIN31 | reverse complement strand
TGCGTTTCTTGGATGAAAAGCTACATTCCTTTGGGCAATTTCGCGCTGAACATGCTATTGACCCCATGCTCAATGCTTGGGCGATTGTCAACAATCTACGCTCGTTCTTACCTGGTGCAAAAAAGGCTGGTCAGTCTCTCGCTCAGTTCTTTGGCGCTATCGTCAATGACATTCCTTGGATAGAGGTGCTCAATCTCTGTACTGTTGGGCTTTTGCACGATCTTCTTCCCTCCTCTTCCTAGCTAGCACCAAATTTTAAACTATGTGGCAGGAGTAAATTACCCAAGGTTGCCTTATAAAATCGTCTTTGTTCTTGGTTTACATCGTTAAAGGCATCATTCCAATCTTTAGTAGTGGTTTGAGGATAAACATGCTCAATGGAAATCTTGTCTTTCTCGGATTTCAGAAAATTTTTCCAAGTGACTTTTGGATGTTGTGTCCCTGCTATCTTTATTTCGTATTCGTATAGAAAATAACGCAGTCCAGACCAACCATAATAGCCAGAGCCATCTTTGAACTTCTTAGAAAGACTGTTATAGAAATCGTCAGTCCGAAACGTATTATCGTTGTTTAGGGTGGAAGCAAACCTGTTCTGTAACTTTGTAATGATCTCATTTAAAGGAGCTTTATCACGATTAATCCTGCTGGCAGCCCTATAAAATTCACTACTTCCATAATTTGATTTTTCAGAGTTCATACGGAACATGACAAAGATAAACCGCTCAATCTCTTTAAAAATACGGATGCGCTCGTCTTTATTTGACTCGTTTTTGAGAATAGCCACAATCAATGGTCTAAAATAAGCGATGCCGACACGATTGAGACGGTCGAGCCACTGCTTTTCATCAGAGGAAATCTCTGTCGATAGTTCAGGAAAGAATGAATTGAACCAATGAACCGATGATACTTTTAAGCTATCGACGTAATCCAAAATTTCTTTTGGTTTTAGCTGTGCTGAGAGTCCAGTGATCGTATCAATATCTGCGCTTCCATTGTCATCTTCTACCTCCCCAATACCTTGTTCTTGTTCTGATCGAATTTCTTGTGGAGTTTCTAACAGCACGACACACTCGACTTTCTTATGAACATTCTGTGGCGTAAACTTTTTATCAAGCAGAAAGCGAATGTAATCTTGACCACCTCTTTGAGAATACGGAAATGTCATTATCCAATGCGCTCGCAGGAAGTCATCGTCATTAAGTGGATTCGTCTTGTTTCGCCCAAGTTGGCGATAAATCTCTTTCCAAGCCTCGTTGATAGAATCTCGATAGTGCTTTCTAGGAGCAGCTTTGAGTTCGATATCGCTATAGAGAGTGGTTAGGTAAATTAGTCGGTTCTTGAGCAATTCGAGATTTGAAAGACTCTTGCCTCTATTGTTCATTGTTTCAAAGGCGACAAAAACATCAAACTCATTTTCAATTACATATTCATTGAAAAGAAATTGCTTCGTGAGTTTTTTGTAGATATCTTGGAGTGCTTCGATTCCTTGAAGTGGTTGAGGCTTCTCTGGTTTGTATAGTTCTTGAAGTTGTTTAGTAAAGTAAGTTTTAGCATTACTCAGGTTGAGCGTGTAAAAAGTTTCTTCCACTAATCCAGCATTAGGCTCATCAAGAATGTTGCACTTAAAGTATTTATCACTCGGATTGTCTTCCTCATAGCCGAATAAGTAAGTGCGAAATTCGTTGTCAGGTGGTTCCTTGAAAAGATAGCGGGTTTGTAAGTCTGATAATTTCACAAAGGTATTAACAAAGATGCTATCATCTGCTTTTCCATTGTTCTCTGGTAGTGTTTTGATGACATCTACTAATGCCTGTAAAAAAATAATGAAAGTAGTCAGTCGTTGCAGCCCGTCCACAACTTGATAGACATGATAAGACTGATTATCCAACAACCAAAACTCCTTAGAGTCTTCCGCAATATCACCATCTGGAATTTGTTTTAGGGTAAGCACACCAGTGTAATGAGAGCGATCGCTAGATAAATTGATTAAATCCTCCCAGAAAGCTTTGAGTTGTTCTTTTTGCCAAGCATAGCCACGTTGGTAATCTGGTATGCGAAATATTTTCTCTTTAAACAAACTGTCTAGGGATTTAGGCTTTTCCATTTTGATTCTTTTTAGCAGTTATAGAGATAAGTTATCATATAGATGGTTAAATTCTCTTGATTAACAACACAATTACTAAAAATTTTTATGCCAAGACTTTAGCGATCGCCTCAACAATCATCTTCTCAAGTTTGTAAGGGGCAATTCGCGATCACATCCCAAAACAATTACGCTCAAAGATTTTTAGACTTAACCAACTTCACCTCTAACTCACACCCAACAGCCTGAGCATAACGCCGCAAAGTTATTAGAGAAGGCGAATGCTTACCACTACTCAGAGATGACTCCAATCGAGTAATAGCCGTAGCCTTAGTTCCCATCCGACTAGCCACCTGAGCCTGAGACAACCCAGCCTTCTCACGAGCAGCCAACATTTGCCGCAATAGCGAAAACTCAACATCCATGCTTTCATAAGCTGTAAGAGTCTCAGGATTAGATAGAGCCTTAGCCTTTAGTTCAGCGTGATTCATTGTTTTTAACCTCCAACAAACGCGATCTTACTCAATGTTCCACGACATACAGGAATAGTAACATATTTGTTATATTCTACCGTATTTATAAATTATTTAAGAGCAAATGATTATCTTTTCAAGTTTGTTGTAGGCGATACGCGATCGCTGTTTTGTTGATGTGAAATGCGATCGGGCTGTGGACGTGGTGAATTGCGATCGCTTTTTGATTGACTGGCTCAAGATGAAATTAAAATTCGTGGTAATTTTGATTGTATGAATGAGCGCCAACCAATTCAGTGAAAATACCAAATAGCAATCAGGCAGTCATAGAATCATCAAAGCTAACCGATTATTTACTGAATATCGAGCATAAGCGCGGCAGCACAAAAGCAAAATTGTTAGTTTATTTTGGATATTCACCAGAAAACTGGCAGCAGTTAGAAGCTGATATACGGAAGTATCATCTCAATTTAGATGTTAATGTAGTTAAAGAAACAGCGTATGGCACAAAGTATGAAATTAGTGCAAACCTTTTAACGCCTATCAACCGCCATTTGCTTGTCAAAACTGTTTGGCAAATAGACATAGGCACTGATTTCCCACGCTTGATTACATTAGTTCCTGATTAACGATTTTGGAGTGTGCAATGCGATTTCCCCTTTATTCAGATGTAATTCTATTAACCAATCTCGCTGAAGAAGGTGTCTATGCTGGAGATATTGGAACAGTTGTGGAACAACATAATGTCACTGGACTAGAAACAGGCTATAGTGTTGAATTTTTTGATATGCTCGGAAATACAGCCACAGTAATTACCTTACCAATAAGTTGCTTTCGTTTGCCAACTCGTGCCGATAGACCCGCAATAAGACTTATGGCTAGCGCCGCGTGATTGGTTGTCGAGATGCGATCGCTATAGTTTGTAAGAGGCGATTCGCGATCGCTTGTTGGTGAATCTGAGACAATCGCTCCTGTAGTTAGATCTGTGTGGTTTTAGCTTTGTGAAAGGCGATCGCAATTCTAATATTTTTTAGCTTTTCTGAAAGAAAATGGTTATTAAGCCTACAAAAAAGCGGCGCTTAGCGCCGCTTTTTTGTTTCTAATTAGATAAGATTAGACTTTTTTCAACCAGCTAAACAT
>JAJAZG010000542.1 GCA_026785865.1 Pseudanabaena sp. CAN_BIN31 | reverse complement strand
TACCCTGTATAGGTTTTTGTAGTTAAAGTTAAGATAATTGTCCATTTTCGGGGCATCGAACCCCTCAATGGACTCGCTTTCATCCCGTCGCTCACCCTTGTAAACGGGTAGAGCGCGGGGCTTCCCGCTTGTTAAGCTAAAAAATTTGTCTGGTTTCAAACGGGGTTACCAACTTAAATTCACTTTTATACACTGAATTCAGTTATAAAAGCTATCAAACATAAAATTTTTAGCACCAAAAACTTATGACTAGCCTCAAAAATACGCTTGAGGAAATTGTTGTCGTAGAAGTTCAAGAACAACTTAAGCACCTCAATAAAAACCTATCCGAACAAATTAATATCAGCGAGGTGGCTGCCTTTGCGCTGAATCGATTGCCAGTGTTCTATGCAAGTACAAGCAGAGGCTGGCTGCAACAACGTAAACGCGCTTACCAAGAGCTACAGCGTGAGATTACCAATGCTGTTCAACAAGCGTTATTAGGGGTAAAGCGAGATCCTTTACGAAAATCGACTGAAATCGCTGCTAGTAAGATCGAAACGCCCGCCCATGTTTTGGCTAAATTACAAAAACTTTTTAGCAAACCATCTTTACAATGGCAGGATGTGCCTCAAGCTCTTCAAGAATCTCTCACTTCAGTTTCATATTCTCCAGAATATGCTGGTTTGGGGTTTAGCGATCGCCATCGACTGCGAGATATTAAAGGTTATTTGCAGCGCAAAGGCACTAATCAGCACGATCATCGAAAATGGAACAGCAATAATGTTGAATTACCTAATCCTGAACTTAATTCTTATATTCTTTCAGCTTCTTACTTTCTAACCAATGTCATCGAAGATTTAGCAATACAAGAAGTAAAAAATCAGTTGACCCATATGGCAGATGTACTGCCTCGTAAAGTTGGAATTGATGATGTATCGGCGTATGTCCTAAATCGGCTACCAGCGATGTATGCCACGACCGAGCAGGGGGTAATTTGGCAAACGCAAAAAGCGAAAGAGCAGCTATCGAGTCAAATTGAGGCAACCGTAATTCAATCGCTGATGACTTTAAGTAAAACTCCACGCCGTTTGACCGATCCGATCCCGTTACTCAAATTTGAAGAAGAATGCGAACTTGCCACTAGCCAATTACGCCTGACTTTTCAACGAGAAGATATCACATGGCGGAATATAGCGTCTCTAGCCGAGTATGCGATCGAACATGAGAGGCAGGGGATGACTTATTGGCGGCAGCAGTGGCGAATGTTGGGACAAGTTTATAGTGAGATGTATTTGAAATCGGGGGATGCAGAGTTATCGCTTGGTCACACGGCAGAGGGAGAAGTTCTAGTTGTACGAACTTATACTAAAGAAGCTTTTGGTTGGCTAGCCGATAATCCTAAAAATTTAGGAGTCAGCACTTTGCGCCTTTTTCCTGCAGTTGCCGAGATTGAGCTTTATGCTTATTTCTTGGATTTTTCAATTAGTTACACTCGCGAAGAAATGGCAGCCGATGGAATTATTTAATTTTAAGGAACAAGGGGCTTAAGCCCATTGTTTGAATCATAAGGCGGTAAAGTAAACGCAGATCTAAAAATTTGTGTTTATGACTTTTCAACGTGCTAGTGGAATTTTGTTGCACCCTACCTCATTGCCCAGCAAATTTGGAATTGGGGATTTAGGCGAAACTGCTTATCAGTTTATTGAGTTTTTGTCGCGCAGTGGTCAAAAGCTTTGGCAAGTGCTACCTCTTGGCCCAACGGGTTATGGCAACTCTCCTTATATGAGCTTTAGCGCGATCGCGGGTAGCCCTTATCTGATTAGTCCCGAACTCTTAGCAAAGCAACATTTGCTTAGAGAAGAAGATTGGGAAGATATTCCTTGCTTTAATCGCGATCGCGTTGATTTTGCATCGGTAATGCCATACAAGCGAAAATTGCTAGAGATTGCCTTTGATCGCTTCAAACAAGGATATGTCGATCAAGATCTCAAGCATCATCACGATTTATATTTAGTCCAAGAGCAGTTTAAGAAGTTTTGTTACGAAGAAGCTGATTGGCTGGAAGACTATGTGCTGTTCATGGCACTACATGAAGAAAACCCTAAAATTCTTTGGAATAATTGGGAACCTGCGATCGCAAGGCGTGAACCACAAGCATTGCAACAAAAGCGCGAAGAATTGCACGATCGCATTGAATTTCAAAGATTTGTGCAATTTGTCTTCTTCGATCAATGGCTAAAGCTGAAGCAATATGCTAATACGCGAAACATTCAGATTATTGGCGATATTCCCATCTATGTATCCCACAATAGCGCCGATGTTTGGGCAAACCCTGAAAACTTCGCCCTCGATCCTGAAACTTACGAAGTCACGCAGATGGCAGGTGTACCGCCCGACTATTTCAGCGAAACTGGACAATTATGGGGTAATCCAGTCTATAACTGGGAATATCTTCAAGAAACTCACTTTGCGTGGTGGATCGATCGCTTTAGATTTCTAAATCGTTACGTGGATATTATTCGCATCGATCACTTTCGCGGCTTTGAGGCTTTTTGGCAAGTCCCCGCAGGTGAAGAAACGGCGGTCAATGGTGCATGGAAAGTCGCGCCTGGAACAGAGCTATTTACAAAGCTGTATGAGGTGATGGGTGAGTTACCAATTTTGGCTGAGGATTTGGGGGTGATTACCCCTGAAGTTGATAAATTGCGAGATGATTTTGGCTTTCCTGGAATGCGCGTCCTCATGTTTGCTTTCGGCGGCAGCTCTGAAAATTTCCATCTCCCCCACAATTATGTCCGAAACAGTGCAGTTTATACAGGAACTCATGACAATGACACGGCTGTGGGTTGGTGGCAGAGATCTAGTAGGGACGAAAAGCTGTTGTTTTACAAATATGTTGTTGGCTTTGCCGCAGGTGAACCGATTAACTGGGTGCTGATCCGTATGGCAATGTCGGCGGTATCAGTAATTGCGATTGTGCCTTTACAAGATGTTCTCGGCTTAGATAATAGTGCGCGGATGAATACCCCTGGTACAGCGACAGGCAACTGGGGCTGGCGTTATCGCGATCCTGATTTACTTAATCAAGAGCTAAGCGATCGCTTACTCGAAATCACGCAACTTTATAGCCGTTAAAAAATCACTAAAAGATAAAGGCGTAACACTAAGTGTCACGCCTTTATCTTAGTTTTACTCCCTTTCCAGTAAAGAATTAGCGTTGGGGGGCGGGGGGGCCCCCCCCGGAATTTTTGGTTTTTTTTTTTTTTTTTTTATTTTGGTGGGGGGTTATAAAATTTAAAGGT
>JAJAZG010000541.1 GCA_026785865.1 Pseudanabaena sp. CAN_BIN31 | reverse complement strand
TGTGTGTACACCGTAGCTCCCGCAGGAGAGGGGACTGGGGGCAGATATTCGCGTCGCACATTTCAGCATTTTAGAAAGTAATTCTTTAATGATTCCCAAACATTATTATTTAGGAAATTTATGAATTATTCTCCTCCAACACCTAAATTTCGACCGCGCTCAAATCCAGTTATGGCAATCATTCAGCGCGTGTTGCCTACCCAAGACTACCAAGCATTTGCCTTATTTTTGGTAATACTAGGCATATTATTGACATTTTGGGAATATGGCGCAAACTCTGGCTGGTTTTCACCATTAATGCCTTCTGCAAAAACTACCTTTACGGATTTTTGGGGATGGATATCTGATCCCTTTTATGTAAAAGGAACTAACGATAAAGGCATTGGTTGGCATTTGCTCACCAGCTTACGCCGCGTGGCGATCGGCTTTAGTGTTGGTGCGGCGATCGCGATTCCCACTGGCGTTTTAATTGGTCTATTTCCTGTTGCATCGAAAGCCTTTGATCCATTTATCCAAATCCTCAAGCCAGTCTCTCCATTAGCATGGTTGCCAATTGGACTGGGACTATTACAAGATTCTGAAAGTACGGCAATTTTTGTAATTGCAATTACTAGCCTTTGGCCGACATTGATTAACACTAAATTTGGTGTCAGCAATGTCGATCCGACCTATATCGATGTGACTCGTACCCTTGGAGCTTCCCAATGGCGCACAATTACGAAAGTGATTTTGCCTGCCTCGGCTGCTAGCATTGTCGCAGGAATGCGAATTAGCGCAGGTATTGCATGGCTAGTTATCGTTGCTGCCGAGATTTTACTCGGTGGAACTGGTTTGGGTTACTTCGTTTGGAATGAATGGAATAACCTCAGTATTACCAGCATTATCACTGCCATTCTTGTGATTGGTGCAGTCGGAATGATTATCGATCGCATGTTTGGATTGTTACAGCAATGGGTGTCTTTTGGGAGGCAGGTATGAACGTGACTTCAATGCAAAAAGACATGTTAGAAAACGAAACTAGCCAATCACAAATTTCTGTTCGCAATGTATCAATGGTCTATCGCGGTAGAGGCGGTTTGATTAATCGCTTAATTCGGAAGACTTCTAAGGACTACATAGCTTTAGCGGATATTAATTTTGATATTGCTCCCAACACTTTTGTCTCAATTATTGGGCCTTCTGGTTGCGGCAAATCTACACTTCTAAACTTGATTGCGGGTCTAACTACACCTAGCAATGGCTCAATCTGCATCAATGGCGAAGAAATTTATGCTCCTGGCCCCGATCGCGGTGTCGTATTTCAAAATTATGCGCTGATGCCTTGGCTAACGGTTGCGGAAAACCTACACTTTGCGATTGAGACAGTCTATCCGAAGATGTCCCTAGCCGATCGCAAAAGTCGTGTATACGAATATATCGATTTGGTTGGCTTAAAAGGAGCCGAGAAAAGACATCCCCATGAACTCTCTGGCGGGATGAAACAACGGGTTGGTATTGCTCGCGCCCTAGCGATCGATCCACAAATTCTATTGATGGATGAACCCTTTGGCGCACTTGATGCGCTTACTCGTGGATTCCTGCAAGATGAAGTAGCTCGAATTTGGGAGCAGAAGCGCAAAACTGTAGTCATGATTACTCACAGTATCGAGGAAGCATTGCTACTTTCCGATAAGATTGTGATGATGAAGCGTGGTCCTGCCGCAGGGATTGATGAAATCCTTGATGTGCCTTTCGCACGTCCGCGATCGCGTGAAACTCTTGACCAACAAGTAGGTTATCACGACCTCAAAGCGGAAATGGAAGATCACCTAATGCGCGAAACCCGTGCTGTTGAAGCTTCAAGAATCTAGAACTCATTTCAAACCTTTACAAATTATTCAACCCTCAAACATTTATGACTGTCGAATTTCCTGAATTTACACAAATTTTATTAGATGCCAAAAAAGAAAAGGGCGTAACCTTTGCCGATCTTGAAAAACTATTAGGCTACGATGAAGTTTGGATTGCTTCGCTTTTTTATGGTCAAAATAGCGCTACTCCAGAAATTGCGAAGAAGATTGCTGACGCTCTAGATCTTGGAGAAGCCTTAGTTAAATCATTATGCAATTATCCTAGCAAAGGTTTGGGACCAGTTGTGCCAACCGATCCACTGATCTATCGCTTCTATGAAATCATGCAGGTCTATGGATATCCGATGAAGGAAGTCATCCATGAAAAGTTTGGCGATGGCATCATGAGTGCGATCGACTTCACTCTCGACATTGAGAAAGTGGAAGATCCTAAAGGCGATCGCGTGAAAGTGACGATGAACGGTAAGTTCCTAGCTTATAAAAAGTGGTAATATGTAACGCTAAACAGAAAGAATAGCGTCGCTATTCTTTCTGTTTATTATTGCGATTCAACTCATTTGGTTTATGGCAAATCTTAAACGTACCCGCGAAGATATTCTCACCTCAGCGATCGATCTTGTCCATCGTCAAGGTTTACAATCAACAGGTTTAAAAGAATTATTTGTAGCTACCCAAGCTTCATCGGGGAGTTTTTATAACTACTTTCAGTCAAAAGATGAATTCGCCCATGCGCTCATTGATTTTCAATGGCATAAAATCAGAGAGAATGCCTTTCTATCTGCTGCTCAAATTACTGATGATCCAATTCAGAGACTCTTTTTAACTATTGATAAAATTGAATCAAAACATCTTGAAGAAATTAGCTGTGCAGGATGTTTGCTAGGTAATCTCATTGTCGATTTAGCTGAATCTAACGAGACATTTCGGAAGCATCTTCAACAAGTTTTTGATGAGTGGCAGTCGTTATTTGCTCAAATGTTACGGAACGGGAAAGAGCAATTACGCGATCGCATTGATCCTGATTTACTAGCTGAACAAATATTGACGATGCTTGAAGGAGTGTTATTAATTGCTAGGCTTTACGACCAACCCGATCGTCTAAAGCGAGGATTTACTAGTATTCGCACATTGATTAAAGACGCTCTGATATAGCGCAACGTTCTGCGCTCAAATCAAAACCAGTAAAACTTTTAAAAGGGTTGCAAAGCAACCCTTTTAAAAGTTTTACTATGGTTCGCTTGATCGAAAAAATCGTCAGTAGGGGCAATTCATGAATTACCCCTACTGACTTTATGCAATCTCCATCTCCCATTCATCTAGCACTCATCTTTCTAATATTTAATAAGTTCATCCTTAAATTATGACCAATTTTAGTTGAGCAATTTCTATGAAAACCAAGTTTATCAGCACGTTTGCTGCGATCGCATTATTAAGTGTCGGCACAATTACGGCTTTAGCTAACCCCCAAGGTTTCCAGCGAGTAGTATCTGATGCGATCGCAGGTGAAGCCGCCCATGCCCAATCAGTCGGGAAGCTTGCTAAAAAACTGCAAGGTAAGCCAATGGTTGTCGATATTTATGCTAGTTGGTGTCCTGCTTGCAAAAATATCGCCCCAACCGTCTCTCAATTGAAGAAGCAATATGAAGGTAAGGTGAATTTTGTGGTTTTAGATGTATCGGATCGAGCCTCTACAGCCAAATCTGAAGCGATCGCCCGTGAGCTAGGACTTAGTGATTTCTTTGCTGCCAACAAAACTCAGACAGGTTCTCTCACAATTATTGAGCCATCTACAGGCAAAATCTTGGCACAACATCGTAATAATGCTAACAAGGCTGCTTACACCAAGGTGCTTGACACTGCGATCGCAAAAAAGTAAATGCATAGGCTGAGTATCTCCAGTGACTGTCTAGCCAAATTTTTAACATATTCTTAATAGGAAAAATTCCATGAAAATCAAGTATCTTGCCACATTTGCTGCTATCTCATTGTTAACCATTGGCGTTGCAACTGCTTGTTCAAGCCCTTCTGCAACCACTCCTGACACAGCCAAAGTTGCTGAAGTCAAAGCAAATCCATGCGCTGCTAAGGATAAGAATCCATGCGCCGCGAAAGATAAGAATCCCTGTGCAGCAAAAGATAAGAACCCCTGCGCCGCAAAAGCCGATCCTTGTGCTGGTAAATCTGCTGCCTCAGTTGGTGGACCACTTGCTCAGAAATTGCAGGGTAAACCTGTTGTTGTTGATGTCTATGCTAGCTGGTGTCCCGCTTGCAAAAACATTGCGCCAACGGTCTCACAACTGAAGGAAGAGTATGCAGGAAAAGTGGAATTTGTAGTACTGGATGTATCGGACAAGTCTACTACAGCCGCAGCCGAAGCCACAGCCCAAGAGCTAGGACTGAGCAAGTTTCTATCAGAAAATAAAACTCAAACAGGTTCGCTCACGATTGTCGATCCAGCTACAGGCAAAATCTTGGCACAGTATCGCAACAATCCTGA
>JAJAZG010000540.1 GCA_026785865.1 Pseudanabaena sp. CAN_BIN31 | reverse complement strand
GATTTAACCTGCCGTAAAGTGCGTTAATCAAAATGTCAGAAATATCTAAGGAATGGACTGCGGTTCAACAAACATTTAAGAACATCTGGGGATATGAAGATTTGCGCTCGTCGCAGCGTGAAATAGTCACGAGCTTATTGCGAGGACAAGATAGCTTGGCAATCATGGCAACAGGCGGCGGTAAGTCGATTTGTTTTCAATTGCCAGCAATTCTTAATGACGGATTGACTTTAGTAATCTCCCCGTTACTGGCGCTGATGGAAGATCAGGTCAGGGACTTACGATCGCGGAATTTACCCGCCGCCTGTCTACATAGCAATCTATCGCAAATAGAACGCCGCGAAGTCTTGCGAAATCTTCCAAATACTCGTTTGCTTTACATTTCTCCAGAAACACTCCTGAGTCCACCTGTTTGGGAAAAACTTAGCGATCGCCAATTAAAAATCACAGGTTTAATGCTCGATGAAGCGCATTGCCTCGTGCAGTGGGGCGACTCATTTCGACCGAGTTATCGTCGCTTAGGTGCGGTGCGATCGGCTTTGATGGCGCAAAAGCCCAAGCATCATCCCAGAATTGCGATCGCCGCCTTCACCGCAACCGCCGATCTCGAGACAACTGCGGAATTACAAACTTGCTTACAACTAGAAAATCCCCATATTGTCCGCACTAGTCCCTATCGGGCCAATCTCAGTCTCAAAGTGGCGATCGCTTGGACACCTTCAGGACGCAAATCACGACTGCTCAAATTTATTCGCGATCGGCAAGGACAATCGGGATTAATCTACGTTCGTAGCCGCCGCGATGCGGAAATGCTGGCAGCTTGGTTACAAGAAAACTCGTTTAAAACGGCAGCCTATCATGCAGGTTTGCCACCCCAAGAGCGCCGCCATGTCGAGCAGCAATGGCTGAGCAATCAATATCCCTTTGTAATCTGCACTTCAGCGTTCGGCTTGGGAATTAACAAACCTGATACTCGTTGGGTCTTGCATTTTCATCCACCTTTGACACTTTCAGAATATATCCAAGAAATTGGACGAGCGGGACGCGATCACAAACCTGCTGAAGCTTTGATGCTCGTCAGCGAACCAACAGGATTACTCGATGATGGCGATCGCCAAAGAATAAATTTTTTCTTGCAGCAACAAGAAAAAATTCAACAACAAGCACTAAAATTACTACCAAAATTACCACTAAAAGGCGATTTTGCTGAAGTCTCAAAACTACATCCTGATGCCGCGATCGCCCTCGGTTTATTGCATCGTGCAGGGCATCTCACATGGCATACCCCATTTACTTACGAAATTGATCACGCCTCAAACGATCCCCAAAACCTCAAACAGCAAATGGGAGATCAAAAAAATATCGCAAAAATGCGAGCTTATATCCAAGTAAAAGGCGATCGTTGGGCTTTCTTACTAAATGCATTTGGTTTTGAACAATAAGCAAAGTCCCTGCTAAGATTTAAGTATTGACTTAATTTTTCTTAACAACAGGGAAATAATACGTGTCGTCTTCGACTATTCATCGGATCAACCTCGAAAATCCTCTCACCGATACATCTTCGACATCTCAAACTGAACTGCCGTTTACTTTTCAAGATGTAAAAGCTGCTATTCCTGCTGAATATTTTGCGCCGAATGTATGGCGATCGCTAGCTTATTTTGTTGCTGATACGGCGATTATCGTCGGCTTATATGCCACTGCTGCTTATCTAGATACATGGTGGTTTTATCCAATTTTTTGGTTTGCAACGGGGACGATGTTTTGGGCTTTCTTCGTCGTCGGTCACGATTGCGGACATGGTTCATTCTCACGGATTAAATGGCTAAATAACTTAGTCGGACATCTAACCCACATTCCGATCCTTGTGCCATATCACGGCTGGCGCATTAGTCATCGCACCCACCACCAAAACACAGGTAACATCGAGACCGATGAGAGTTGGTATCCTGTTACCGAAACTCAGCACAAAGAAATGGATTGGCTAGGCAAATTCATTCGTTTTGATGCTTTATTGCTTGCTTATCCTCTCTATCTATTCAAGCGATCGCCTGCTCGTCCTACCGCTTCTCATTTCGTTCCTAACAACGATTTGTTTCGCAAGTCAGAAACCACTGATATTCTCACCAGTACAACTCTTTGGGTGGCGATGGTCAGCTTTTTAGGCTGGTTGGGTTTCACCTATGGATTCCTATTCCTATTCAAGTTTTACATCGTCCCCTACCTCATCTTCGTTGTATGGCTCGATCTCGTCACCTATTTGCACCACACCGAAGCCGATATTCCTTGGTATCGTGGCAAAGATTGGTACTTCTTGAAGGGAGCGCTCTCCACGATTGATCGTGATTATGGAATCTTTAACGATATCCATCACAATATTGGCACTCACGTTGCCCACCATATCTTTATTGGGATTCCTCACTACCACCTTAAGACGGCGACTGAAGCGATTAAGCCAATTCTAGGCAAATATTACCGAGTTTCCACTGTCCCAATCTGGAAATCATTCTTTACTTCTCAAAAGGCATGTCAGTTTGTGCCTGACACTGGCGGCGAAGTATATTACCAAGCTTCAGAAGTTAAGTAATTAGATAGACAAAAAACTTAAAACCCAAAAAGCTATGGCGCACGCGCAGCGTGCGCCATAGCTTTTTGGGTTTTATTATGCTTAGCTACTTACTTCACATTTTTAGAAATCCTATTTATAATAGGAGGAGATCTGTTTGAGTATTACTACTGGTTCAGCTTGATGCGCCAAACTTAAACCCCGCAATTATCCCCCATCATAAATCCATCCTTATTGGAGAAAACCTAATCTATGTCTACCGAAACTATTTCCCGTCCTGAAACCATACGCAAAATCGCACCAAAATATCGCGTTTTATTACATAACGATGATTTCAACTCAATGGAGTACGTTGTCGAAACCTTAATGCAGGTTGTCAATCTCACTCAGCCGCAAGCCGTGGATATCATGATGTCAACTCATGCGACTGGATGTGGCTTGGTAATCGTTTGCGTAGAAGAACATGCCGAATTTTATTGTGAAGGACTACAAAGTAAGGGCTTAACTAGCACGATCGAGCCAGAGTCTTGAATCTTGATCGCCTAAATTCCTATCCAGCCCCAGTCCGTATCATTCTTTTTTTACTCACCTTATTGGCTCTATGGCTACCGATCGCTGCGCCAATGTATCTGATTTGGGGCGAGACGGTTGGGGTTGCCCTGACCATCTTGCTATATTGCGGATTTTTAGGATTGATCTGGTGGTGGGGACGTAAAGTTGCCAAATATCCCCATCCCTACCGTTTTTACGGGCTGTTATTCACCCGCAAAAATGGACTTGATTTTTTGTTTGGCTGGGGATTAGGATGCTTAACATTAGTGATCTTTTTTTATTTGCAGGTGAGCCTCGGTTGGCTAGCGGTGCAAACTGTCACTTGGCAGCAGCCATTACCAGCCAGACTATTACCAATGCTCGGTGTGTATTTTGTCGATTGGCAAGGCGCGATCGCTCCTGGATTATTAACCTCGGTTGGCGTGGGGTTCGCGGAAGAGATGTTGTTTCGCGGTTGGATTTTATCAGAGTTAGAGCGAGATTATTCTA
Organism: Pseudanabaena sp. CAN_BIN31; assembly: GCA_026785865.1. Taxonomy (GTDB): domain Bacteria; phylum Cyanobacteriota; class Cyanobacteriia; order Pseudanabaenales; family Pseudanabaenaceae; genus Pseudanabaena. Next base: position 6,498 of record JAJAZG010000540.1, on the reverse strand, counting down.
AAAATACAGCTTTAATTGCTTGCAGTTTAGTATTTGCGATTTTACATTTCATCAAACCACTGAACGTAATTCTGGCAACATGGAGCCAATTTGTCGGCTTAGTAATTCTCAGTGTTGCCCTCGTCTTGGCGCGACGTAGATGCGATCGCCGACTGGGTGTATCGATTGGCTTACATGGTGGCTTGGTTTGGTGCTACTACATTGTCAATACAACCCACTGGTTGCAGCCCACAGGCATAGTTCCTGAATGGGTGACAGGTATTAATGGCAATCCGATCGCGGGCATCGTCGGCATCATTTTTTTAAGCGCGATCGCGATCGGTTTTCGTTATTTCCCAAAAAAATAGACTCCAGAAAGCTATGGCGCTTGCGCTACAGATTTTTGGAGTCTATTTTTGATTTTTTTGAAATAACTATTGCAAGTAGTGCGGTAAGTGTATATGATTAGATTCGCTTGGAAAATAACAAGCAAAGGGTCGATGCCCGAGTGGTTAATGGGGGCGGACTGTAAATCCGCTGCGTAAGCTACGTTGGTTCAAATCCATCTCGGCCCACTTAAAAAAGCGAGAGTAAACATAGTTTACTCTCGCTTTTTTAGTGCGTTGATCATTAAAAAACTCAAAAAGCTGTGGCGCACGCGCAGCGTGCGCCATAGCTTTTTCGGGTTTTTGTATTTACTAGCTACTTATTTGAGGCGATCGGGGATGATCCTTGTTTGAATCATCTCCAGCAAGCGATCGCTGACAGCTTCTGGTGTTTCATCGGCATTAACCATGATCGAAATATCGGCTTGGGCATAGCGATCGCGTCTTTGTTCATAAATATCGATAAGTCGCTGCAAGAGATTTTCAGTTTGTAGTAAGGGGCGATGGTTGGACTCAGTTTTGAGGCGATCGTGCAGAATCTCGACAGGTACATCAATCCAAACCACGATGCCATCGTGTAAATGTGACCAATTAAGCGATCGCATCACAATACCGCCGCCTGTTGCTACAACTAAGCGAGTATAAGCCGAGACTTGCGAGAGTACCTGCTGTTCGAGATCACGAAATGATTCTTCGCCATCATTGGCGAAAATATCAGGAATTGATTTTCCTGCACATTGTTCAATTAGGGGATCAGTATCGAGAAAGTTGTGACCGAGTTTTTGCGCTAAAAGTTTACCTACTGTACTTTTGCCAGCACCCATCATGCCAATCAAAAATATATTCGTCCCGTTGAGCATTTGTCTATCTTGATAGATTGTCAAAACCAATTTTAGAGTTTTCAATGCCGCAAGAACTAAAATCACTTAAAATATTTAGTCACACATTTGTTGCTGCTCGTTGTAAATGTAAATGCTGAACTCGCATCCAGTCTTGTCTCGTAAAAATTTATTTCTCGGTTTAGGGATTGTCAGCGTATTGGCGATCTCCGATACGCTATTTTCCCTAGAGCATGACTGGCACTTGCTGAGCATCATCACGCTGATGATCGGTGGGACGCTGTTGTTTGTGAATGTGCGTCAGAGTTTGGCGACTGTCAGCGCTCGCCCGATAATTAACGATCGCAGTTATTTATTTAAAGAATTGCAGCAAGCGCAACAGGCGATCGCTAAAATTGCTAGTGCTAGCAATCGCGAAATGTTGCAAACGCGATCGCAACAAATTATTAGCAATTTACAAAAAAATCATTTCCAGATCGTTGTTTTCGGCACAGGTTCCGCAGGCAAAACTTCGGCGATTAATGCTTTGTTAGGACGCAAAGCGGGTGAGACTGGAGCAGCGATCGGCACAACGATCGCCCGTCAAGAATATGCTTATCAAGGAATTGATTTTTCTCCCGTTGGAATTGCGCCGCTCCATGATAAAAACCCAGAAGCAAAGGTAAAGCGACAAATTTCTCTGCTGGATACTTCAGGGACGCAAGAAATGGGGGTTATGGGTCAACAGAGGGAAATAGATTCTCTGCGAGTTGTCCAAAATGCGGACTTAATGATATTTGTGACGGCGGGAGATCTGACTAATAGTGAATATCGTGAACTCTCTCACCTTGCGGGATTAGGTAAGCGCGTAATTCTTGCTTTTAATAAAATCGATTTATATTTACCAATTGATCGCGAAAATATATTAACCAAGCTCAGAGAACGCACGCAGCAATTTTTGGCAGCCACCGATATTGTGGCGATCGCCGCAAATCCTAGCCCAATCAAAGTGCGTCAATATACTGACGCGGCAAGTACGAAAGTAAGTCAAGAATGGTGGGAAAATCTACCGCCTGATGTGATGTCACTCAAAGAACGGATCGAAGAAATTCTTTCTTATGAATGGGAAGATTTGCTGATTGAGAATACGCAACTTCAGATCGAAAACTTATGGCAAGAAATTAATAGCACGATCAATCAAGAACGCCGTCAAGAGGCTACTGCGATCGTTAATCGTTACCAAATGCTCGCCGCCACTACCGTTTTTGCTAACCCGATCCCTGCGATCGATTTATTAGCAGGAGCCGCGATTAATACGCAAATGTTAATCGATCTCGCCAAAATTTACGATCGCGCTTTAAATTTTCAACAAGCCAAACAATTTGCCATCATCATCGCGCAGCAATTATTACAACTTGGTTGTGTCGAAATTGTAACTTCCGCGATCGCCTCTTTCTTTAAAATGAATGCGATCACCTACGCGATCGGTGGCTCCATGCAAGCCGTTACTGCGGCATATTTAACTCACATCGGCGGCATGAGCTTTGTGAAATATCTAGAGCAGCAACCAGCTACTCAAACTGCGATCGCGCCCAATCCTGCTATGACCAAAGCTTTACAAAAAATATGTCAAACAACATTTAAAACATTGCAAGGCGATCGCTTTGCGATCGATTTTGTGGCAAATATTTCTAAAAAATTAGTAATGCAATAATCCAAAAAGCTATGGCAGAGCGCTTAACTACACCATAGCTTTTTATGTAGATTCTAGTGAAATGAATAGTAGAAAATTACAAGTCGCCACTGTTAACTGATAACAAAAAGATGATGATGGGACCAGAAATAACGATCAGAGCTAGACAGGTCAATTGAAAAATTAGCTGAAAATTAATACTGGAAAATAAAGAAGTTACGAAGTCCATAGCAGTTTTTTTAAATATGATTAATTAATCAAACAAAATTCTAGGGATATTCTAGCAAGCATCGCTACTCAAAAAACTTCTCGACCCTCGTAAAAAGTTAAAAAGGACGCTCCGCGTCCTTTTTAACTTTTTACGAGAGATCCAAATCGGTTTTCAGACAGAAGCGCTATGATTTGAAATACAATCACACTATTCATAGTTGGTAAGAGTTATACCTGTGCGTTATCGAATTTGGCTGCTGGCAATACTTGCATCTGTTAGCGTGGGAGCCTCTCCACTACGCGCTCAAGCTCTTCTACCTCATACCCTGCGGATTAATTTTGGCAACTTAGAAGAGCAAGCGCTCAACTTAGCAAGAGAAGCAGCACAACTCGCTCAGTTTGAGCAGTACGATTTAGCTCTGCCTCGCGCTCGTCTCGCCGCGCAGCTTGCGCCCAAAGCTTTTCAAACTCAAGGTATTCTCGGCAGTATCTATCTTCGCAAAGAAAAATATGCTGAAGCGATCGCCGCACTAAGTATTGCAAACACGCTCAAAAAAGACGAGCCAACGATTTTATTCAGTCTGGGGGCGGCTTATCTCCGCAACAAAAATTATCCTGAAGCGATTAGTAGTCTCAAAAAAGGCTTAGTTATTGAGCCTAAAGCTGCCACTGCCATGTTCGATCTAGGCAATGCTTATTTCCTCACCAAACGTTACGATGAAGCTGTGACCATCTACAACGATGTCCTAGTCATCGATGCCAAGTTTTGGGCGGCAACTAACAACATCGGGCTAGTTGAGTATGAGCGCGGCAATATTGATCAAGCGATCGCTAAGTGGCAAAACTCTCTCAAGCAAGCCGAAAAAGTTGAATTTCTTGCCGCCGAGCCAACTCTTGCGCTGGCTACTGCTTTTTATCGTAAAGGCGATCGCGATAAGGCAGTTCAGCTAGCAGTTGAAGCAATGAAAATCGATCCGCGCTATGGCAAAGTGCCATATCTGGTCGAAAATCTTTGGGGCGATCGCTTAATTGCCGATGTGCAGTTAGTTTTATCCCAACCTCAAGTCAAACGGATCCTAGCCGAGAGCGATCTTTCTACCCGTCAAGTCCCCAAAGTCCGCCGCAACTAAAACCGAAAAGAAAAAGCCACGCAAAGCGTGGCTTTTTCTTTTTCACGAGTCTTATCGCAAAGCGTTATCGATTGCAATATTTTTCTACGGTTGTCAATAACTCCTTTTCCCCAAATGGTTTAGTCAAATATTCAGTTGCCCCAACCATCCGCGCCTTCACGCGATCGATAAAACCATCTTTGCCCGTAAGCATAATAATCGGAACCTTCGCAAACGCACTAGACTTACGCAGCATTCCACATAGCTCATAGCCATCTAGCTCTGGCATCGTGATATCACACAAGATCAGATCAGGCTTATGTTGAAAAACCAAGCTTAAAGCCTTGGTGGGACTAGATACTGCCATAACCTGAAAGCCATGATTGTGCAGAATATATTCCACCGCACGACAAATGGTCACACTATCATCAATACATAAAATTCGTGATGATTGCACCTTTACTTGTTGCGGCACATTCATCGCTAGTTGTGTAATCGCCACCTCTCCCAGAGCGATCGCATCATAGATCTGCTGTCCAATTTGGCTGATAGCCAGCCCTGCGTATCGTGACAATTGGCGAATTGTCGTTTTGCCATCGACCCAAGTATTTAGATGCGGTAAAGCCTCTTCAGCGAGCAAGATAGGACATTGATCAATCGACTGTAAGACTGGATAAAATTGCTTCCATGTTTGCAGTTGTCGCGTATATTCGCCATTTATTTGCGAAAATTTAAATCTTTCTAACTTTGGTGTAAGTGCAGTGCTAATCTCAAAAACAAATGTACCTTGATAGAGACCGATAATATCAAAAAGCACCTCTCGGATTGTACTCGCGAGAATTGACTTAGCCTGATCGGGGCTTAAAATATTAGCCTCTAAAAGCGCCCAAATCTGCCCATATTCCAAAACATTAATTCCCAGTTTTGAGCTTGGTAATTGATCTAGGGCTTTGTCTAAACCTAATCCGTGCAAATAATCCCGCAGACGGGTCAATTTACTGTCAGTATCGGTGGCATAGATCAATTCTCCGTTATCAAAAAATAAAAACCAGAATTTTCCCGTGTTGGATTCAATCAACAACTCACCAGTTCGTTGCCCAAACTCGATCAGATGGATAATAGTATGTACGTCGATTTCTCTGAGCGTGCCTTGCATGAGTTGTTACAAACTTGAATTTTGGATTTTATGTGGAAAGATTTGTCCACATTATCAGAATTTCTTTTAGTACCTTGATTTTAAGGCTTTTATAGCAATAATTCCTATTATTTCTATAAAGGTGGTATACGGGCGATTACGCCACTCTTTAGCGGTTCAGGACGCTCTTTCCATGCCAACATCCCATCAGCGCGATCGCAATACATCTCTGCACAGGACAATATTGCAGATAGTGTTGTTGGCATATTTTCAGAGTCGCTGGGCAAATCCCCAAATAGATAAGAATATTTACCTTCAGAGACAAAAGTCACGATACAAGCATGACTGCAAGCGCTCATACATGATACGGCTTTGATTTCAAACTGCGATCGCTTGTCCCAATTTTGATGGAGTTGCGAAAGTTCCTTGAATAGTGTTTCACCACCACTAACGCCTACTTTTTTGCCATTTTGCCAAGTACTAGCGCAGGTCGTACAGACTAATAAATTATGGGTCATTTTTGCCTTAGATTTTCGACAAAAACAGATGTATAAATCATGCGAAGCACGATTTATACATCTGTTTTTTTGTGTTTTGATTTTTATGTATTAAATTATTATTTTTCGCCGCTAGGTGAAGAATTGTAGAGAGCGTCAAGTCTGGAGCGAGCATCATCGACATTAATTGATTTAATTACCATTAATGGTTCATCGATATATTTTCCATCTTTGTCCCATAATTCAGGATGATTGTATTGAGGGGCTACGCGACGACCACGATTATTCTGATAGCCGCGTCCATCATTTTGAGAAAGTGCGATCATGCTGCGAATCAGATTGCTGATTGCGAAGATGGAGAGGACAGTAAAAGCGAGTATGTAAATGATCTGTACCATGTCTACTTTCCTGAAAAAATATGTTGTATGTAAATTAAATGGATTAAGGTTTGAGTGGAAAAGTCAGGGATCAAAACTAAAATCTTAAAATTTTAAAATCAGAATTTAAATTGCTTGATTACGATAGTAGCGCATCCCTACGGCTTGGCATTCCATAAGTAGTGCGTGCCAAGGTTTCATTGTTGCCATGTCTACTCCTACTTGATGTCCTACGGCGCGAAATAAGGCGATCGCGACAGCAACTTCTTTAAGCGCATTTTCGACACGTTCTAG
>JAJAZG010000539.1 GCA_026785865.1 Pseudanabaena sp. CAN_BIN31 | reverse complement strand
ACTAGAGATGCGGGATCGAGTCCTGCATTGTGTTCAGCATTAGCAACGGCAGAACGCAATACTTTCGTGATTGGTTCGCAGGAGCGGTAGGGCATGAATTCAAGAATCATTAATGCTTCGCGGTAGCTACGACCACGGATTTGGTCGAGAACTCGGCGTACCTTGTGAGGTGACATCCGAATATATTTGGCTACGGCGGGAATTTCGTTTTGGGCAAGGATCATTTTTGTTTACCTATCTCTTCGCCTTCTTGTCGCTCTTGGCATGACCACGGAAAGTGCGAGTAGGGGCAAACTCACCGAGTTTGTGTCCTACCATTTGCTCCGTGACATATACAGGAACGTGTTGTTTTCCGTTGTGACAGGCAATTGTATGTCCAATCATTTGCGGAAGGATGGTGGATGCGCGTGACCATGTTTTGATAACTTGCTTTTCGCCTTTGGCGTTGAGCTTTTCAATTTTGGTCAGTAAGTGATCGGCAACAAAGGGACCTTTTTTTAGCGATCGCGTCATAATCTGTACTCTCTGTAAAAACTTTGAACATATATTTTTTCGCGAAGCGGAAAAGTATATTACTAGGCGTTACGTCCGCCCTTACCGCGCTTAGAGGACTTGCGACGGCGACGAACAATCAGGGCATCACTGAGTTTCTTCTTCTTGCGAGTCTTGTAACCCAATGTTGGTTTACCCCAAGGTGTGAGGGGACCACTGTGTCCGATTGGGGCGCAACCTTCACCACCACCGTGAGGGTGATCGACGGGGTTCATCGCCATACCACGAACTTTAGGACGACGGTTTAACCAACGGCTACGACCTGCTTTACCAAGACTGGTATTGCTGTGATCGAGGTTGCCAACCTGTCCAATTGTTGCGAAACAATCTTTGCGAATCAAGCGAACTTCGCTTGAAGGAAGCTTGAGGGTGACAAAATCACCTTCTTTTGCCGCGATTTGAGCGCCAGCACCAGCCGCTCGCACAATTTGACCGCCCTTACCAGGAACGAATTCAACGTTATGAACGATCGTACCCAGAGGGATGTTTACCAATGGCATGGCGTTGCCAATTTCAAAAGGTACATTACTTGTACCCGCTTGAATTTTGTTGCCAACAGCGATGCCTTTGGGAGCAAGAATGTATCTCTTTTCGCCATCTTCATATTGCAAGAGGGCAATCCGACAGGTGCGATTGGGATCGTACTCGATCGCAATTACTTCAGCGATGATGTCGCGTTTGTTGCGTTTGAAATCGATGATCCGATAAAGACGCTTGTGACCACCGCCACGTCTACGGCTAGTGATGACACCACGGTTGTTGCGTCCTCTTTTACGATGAACGTGGGTGGTTAAAGACTTTTCGGGTTCTGATTTGGTGATTTCTGCAAAGTCAGAGACAATGGTTTGTCTGGTACTTGCGGTATAGGGTTTATATGCACGAACGCCCATAATTGCCTTCTGATGTTGTTTGTGAAATTAATGCTTATAAATCTGGGAACAACTCGATTTTGTTGCCTTCCGCAAGGGTGATGATCGCTCTTTTGATTTGAGCGCGTTTGCCTGCAAACTTACCAACACGACGCGCTGCTGCGGGTGGATTATGGGTATTTACTTTCTTGACTTTGACCGAGAAGAGACTCTCGATCGCGGCTTTGATTTCAGGCTTGGTGGCATCATGGAAAACATCAAATGTGTATTTGTTGATTTCTAACTGTTGGGTTGCCTTTTCATTGAGCAGAGGGCGACGAATGATATCGGGCAAGCGACGGGGATCGAATTCGGTGGGGATCTTAGCCATGTTTTTTCTTGTTTATTCAGATGCCGTTATTCAGACACTTCCATCGTGTTTACCATCTCGGTTGACAACTTTGCATCGCCACCATAGACTTCATGGATTTTGGCGATCGCCGAGCGAGTAGCCACAATCTTTTCAGAATTAAGAATGTCGAACATGTTGAGCTGATCGGCTGCAATCAGTTGCAGCTTTTTGATGTTACGCGCCGACAAAACGATGTTTTCTTCTTTGCGATCGGTGATGATCAGGGTTTTGATTCCTGCGGTCACACCCCAACGCTCAAGCGCTTGACATAGTTCCTTAGTCTTGGGCTGAGCCAGATTTAAAGCAAAATCTTCAACGATAATCAAATCGGCGATGCGACTAACGAATGCAGTGCGAAGCGCTAGGCGGCGCTCTTTGCGGTTCATTTTGGTTTCATAGCTTCTAGGCTTTGGTCCAAACATGACACCACCACCACGGGTGAGCGGCGATCTTGTCGAACCTTGACGGGCGCGACCAGTACCTTTTTGTTTGAAGGGCTTACGACCACCACCACGCACTTCGGAGCGGGTTTTGGTGCAGGCTGTGCCTTGGCGGGCATTGGCTAACTGTCTGACGAGGGCGCGATGAACTAAGCCTTTTGCGCTTGCTTCTTTAGCAACGCGCAATTCGAGGTTTACTTCACCGACTTCATTCCCTGTCCAATCTATTACTGTAGGCATAACTTAAATTCTCTGGATCTCACGAACAAACTACTTCTTAGCCTTGCCGATAATTACGGTAGGAATGACGTTAAGCAATGCGCCAGGTTTACCAGGGACTGCTCCTTTGATTAGCAGCACGTTATTCACTGCATCGACTTTGACAATAATTAGTTTCTTCACGGTGATTTGCTTACCGCCAAGACGACCAGCCATTTTTTTGCCAGGGTAAACACGACCAGGAGTTGTACCTGCGCCAGTCGAACCAGGTTGTCTGTGGTTTTTAGAACCGTGAGACATTGGGCCACGAGCAAAGTGGTGACGTTTTTGGTAACCAGAAAAACCTTTACCGATGCTAGTTCCAATCACGTCAACGATGTCGCCATCTTTGAATTGACTTACGTCTAGGGTCTGTCCGATCGCATATTCGCTAACATCGCCTAGACGATACTCACGAAGGTGCTTTACAGGCTCTGCGCCTGAGATTTTCAAATGTCCTAACTCTGGTCTAGAGAGGAGCTTTTCACGAGTCTTACCGTAACCAATTTGGATGGCTTTGTAGCCTTCTTTGGTGTCGGTTTTGACTTGAGTGATCGTGCAAGGACCCGCATGGACGACAGTTACAGGAACTGCGTTGCCATCCGAATCGAATACTTGGGTCATCCCAAGTTTTGTGCCGAGAATTCCGACAGTCATTATAAAGTTAGCTCCGCTTGCTTGTGGCTGCAAATTAGATAGTTCTATTGCAGATTTTGGACAGGCTCAAAAGAGATCGGTTTCGATCTTTAAGTAAGAATTATTAGTTTTGAAGGCTGTTTGACGGACTTCGAGACGACTTACGAAAGATATCTAGACAAACTACTAGACGTGAGAAACGCAATCTCTTGGGTTGGTTGCTATAGGTTAAAGATGTTTGATTTTCTTTAGGTCGCTATACCAGTGGGTGACTCAGACTTAAGCGTTCAAGCGGTTAACTTGTTTAACTCAGTTTCTGTTTTTAGTCACGGTCAATGACTATAACCCTATGTGAGATCTTTTGTCTATAGTTTTTTACAAAAATATTAAATTCAGATAAATCAGCGAGAATATATAACAAACTAAATTCTAGAAATATTGATGAGAGCATGATCGCTAATCAGTCAATCCATATAGTTGTCGTCACTCGCGCTAAAACAATCCAAAGATTAGACGTTGCGGCCCGGGGCGCCCCCACCGCGAATATTTTACGGGGGATGGAGTTATAAAATTTGCAAAAGCTAAAAGTATTT
>JAJAZG010000538.1 GCA_026785865.1 Pseudanabaena sp. CAN_BIN31 | reverse complement strand
GTGCTAGAGCTATCAGGTGATATCGATCAACTCGAAGAAGCGATGGACTGGATGCGATCGCAAGATATCGATGTTTCATTACATGGACGCGAAATTGCGATCGATGATACTACCTGTGTCGATTGTGGCTTGTGTACAGGAGTCTGCCCCACCGAAGCCCTGACCCTCGATCCGAAGACTTTTCAACTCAACTTTTTGCGATCGCGCTGTGTCGTCTGCGAACAATGCATTACTGCTTGTCCTGTCAACGCTATATCAATTAACCTGTAAGTCAAAAATAAGCAAAATTCTCAGCGCTTTGCTTATTTTTGACTTGTCAGCGCTTATAATGATACAAAAATTAACAATTTTTTGTCAATAATTTAACCAATTAAACTTTGAGTCATAACTCATGCATTTTGAGTTTTTTACGCTAGAAATTATTCAAGAATGGACACAGCAATACGGATACTGGATTATCTTCTTCGGCATCATGCTGGAGAATGCAGGTATCCCGTTACCAGGAGAAACCATCACCTTAGTTGGTGGTTTTTTGGCTGGAGATGGCGAGTTGCGCTACCCATTGGTTTTGCTCTCTGCTGTGGCAGGAGCGATTTTAGGAGACAGTGCTGGCTATTGGTTAGGACGCTGGGGCGGACTGCCAGCTTTAGAAAAAATCGGCAAATTATTTCGGATGCCTACTGATGAAATTGCGATCGCCCGTGAGAAATTTCGCGGTAGCAGCGATCGCGCTGTTTTCTTTGGACGCTTCATTGCCATCTTGCGAATATTTGCGGGGCCGATGGCGGGTTTAACAGGGATGCCATATCCAAGATTTTTATTTTTTAATGCAACTGGTGCATTAGTTTGGGGATTAGTAACCACAGGCTTGGCATATTACGCAGGTACTTTAATCCCTATTGAAAAGCTAGTATCTAGTGTCCTCAGTTTTAGCTTCATTCTTTTGGGCGCAGTACTGCTCTGGTTTGCCTCACCACGCGCATTTGCATGGCTCAAGCACAGGTTTGATAATTGGCGCAATGTAAGCAACATTGAAAACTCTAATAACAGCCATGAAAATATACAAGCTGCTTTAGATTCTAATGATCCATTAGCGATCGCTGATGACAAAGAATAAAAAAGAAGTGCTGCCCTTGGGCAGCACTTCTTTTTTTTTACGGAGAGAGAGGGATTTGAACCCTCGGTTACTTTCGCAACATTCGATTTCAAGTCGAACGCATTCGACCACTCTGCCATCTCTCCCGCACTCTATCCTAAAGCATGATTACACCTAACACAAGCAAAAAAATAAAGACTCGCAAAGCGGGTCTTTATTTTTGGAGGCAAGGGGCTTAAGCCCCTTGTTAATCTAGTACAGAATTTTAGCTCTATGCTTTGACAGCAGACATCGACAAGGTGTAGTAGCCGAGTTGATTAGGAACACGCTCCCACTTAGCATCCAACTTGCCCTTAGACAAGTTTTTGGTAACGCGATCCTTAGCTTGACGGAAATTTTCAACCGAGAGATCGCCATACAGAGCTTTGACAACGCTATCTGCATTGACAAATTCACCCTTGCGCTCTTGCAAAACCTTCTCGATCGCATCAGTCAAAGTATTACCTTGATAGAGAGGACGCATAACCAGAGAGCTTAAACGACCAGACTTCTTCGGCTGTACGGATTTAGCCGCTTCAGCTTCGGCTTTTTTGGAAACTTTTGGGGCGGTTTTTGCAGAGAGAGTGACAGCCTTAGGAGCTTTGGTCACAGCTTTAGGAGCCTTAGCAACTTTAGGGGCTTTGGCAACTTTGGGAGCCTTAGCAACTTTGGGAGCCTTGATAGGAGCTTCAGTTTTGACAGACGCGGCTCTACCTCTCTTGACGGTTGAGGTGGGAACTGTTTTCAAGGTTTCGAGCGATAGTGTGTAGTAACCAAGTTGGCTAGGAACACGCTTCCATCTACCTTCTCCCTTACCCTTAGAAAGATTTTTGGTAACGCGCTCTTTAGCGACTCTAAACACAGTCTCGGTCAAATCTCCATAAAGAATACCGACCACATCATCAGCATTAACAGCTTGACCTTGGCGTTCATTCAAAATCTTTTCGATTGATTCTGTCAGGGTAAGCCCTTCATAGGCAGGACGAGTTGTCAAAGAACCCCGACGATGTCCTCTTCCTTTTCCTATAGGGGTAGGGGCTACTTCGGTTTCTACAACTGCTTTAGGTTTGCGACCTCTGGTAGGGGTAGGTGAAACTTCAACAGGGGCAACAACAACAGGAGCCTCAGGAATAACAGCAACAGGAGCGACAGGAGCAACAGTTTCTTTCTTTTTACCTTTGGCTTTAGGAGCTTCGGCGGGAAGACTTCCTAGAAGCGCTTCGACGTGAGCGAGTTGAGTTCGTGCTTGAGCAACTTTATCTTCATATTCAGAGAGGAAACCTTGCAAATGGGTTTGCAAAGCCTGCAAAGACGCGCCAAAAACGTCTGGCTGCAAGCTTACAGATAAGTCTATAGTCATATTACAGGAACCAAAAAGATAGTAGTGATTGATTTGATTAGTTTATTTCCTCATACTTTTGCTTATGATGGAAGAAACTCATCATTTTGTTCTATCACGTTTTGAGAGAACTCGCAATAGTTTAGAAAGAATTCTCATCATTAAGTATAAAAAACTAAACCCGAAAAAGCTGTAGCGCACGCTGTGCGTGCGCTACAGCTTTTTCGGGTTTGGATTCTATTTTTTCAAAAGAAAGAAGCGGTGCTTTGCACCGCTTCTTTCTTTTGAAAATTATTGAAAATTATTTTTTGAGTTCTAACAGGAATTTCGCTTCGGTAGCGCGATCGCTTTTTGGATAACGCTCTAGCAGTTGCTTCAAATAGCTAGACTGTTCGCTGAGAAAGAAACTAGAAAATAGTAAATCATCGATATATTGACTTTGAGGAAATTTGACCTGTAACTCAGTGATGATGCCATCAATGCACCGTTGGTAGTCAGAGCGCATACTCTTTTCTCTCAAATCGTAATCTTGATACGAATAGTTAAGTTTGTTTTGACTGAGTCGCCGCGATTGTGAGCTAGCAATGATTCCTGCGTGGGGATGGATACTTTGGGTTTCTGAGAAAGTGTGGTTTTCCCACTGGGCGAGTAGGGTCATGGCAACCATGTAGAGAGATTTTTCGCGAATGGCGGGAGAGAGTCGAGGATCTTCGAGTAAATTTTGATAGAGAGAGAGGGCGATCGCATTTTGACTGCCAGCTTGATATTTGGCTAAAATATCCGCGTCGCTACGTTTTGATGGATCGCATACCCACCATTCGCGACAATTCCAGTCTGTCGGCAAGCGATAAGCACGAGAGCCATCCCAGATTGGTAAATAACCATTTTTCCATCCGCCCATACCTGCCCAATCGGAGGCGATTTGATAGCGCGACTCAGGTGTGTTTTCGATTTGCCACTGGCGGAGCTTTTGCCAACGAAGTTTTTGCTCGCTTAGGAGTTTTTGGGCTTCCTTCTTGAAATCTGCGACCCGATTATCTTCTCGCCACCAAGCGCCTTGCGGATTGTAATAGTCTTCAAGGATGCGATCGGGAATGGCTTGTAGTTGCACATTTGCGGAAATCTCTAGGGCTTTGGCATAATCATGCGATCGCGCATATTGAATGGCGATCGCATATTGCAAAAATGGCGCAAGAGGTTGATTTGCTGACTCTTTTAAGAGGGTTTGCATCTGGTCGATGGATAGACCGACATCAAGGAGCGTCCGCACATGGGGGAAAGCGAGATAAAGAGCATCGCGATCGCCCATCGGTTGCAGCATGATTTTGATCCAGAGTCGCATCGCTCCGACAATGTCGTTATTGTCTTGCAGGCTCAGCGC
>JAJAZG010000537.1 GCA_026785865.1 Pseudanabaena sp. CAN_BIN31 | reverse complement strand
GCTTAGCGATCACAAGGGAAATTAAAGATCGACAGAGTGAGGGAGCATCTCTCGGAAATCTGGGACTTGCTTACGATTCTCTCGGCAAATATGACAAGGCGATTGAGTTTCAGTTGCAAAGCTTAGCGATCACAAGGGAAATCAAAGATCGACTGGGTGAGGGAGCAGCGCTCGGAAATCTGGGAAATGCTTACGACTCTCTCGGCAAATATGACAAGGCGATTGAGTTTCAGTTGCAATACTTAGCGATCGCAAAGGAAATCAAAGATCGCCTTGGTGAGGGACAGTCGCTCGGAAATCTGGGACGTGCTTACAATTCTCTCGGCAAATATGAAAAGGCGATTGAGTTTTATTTGCAAAGCTTAGCGATCGCAAGGGAAATCAAAGATCGCAGTGGTGAAATGATTGGGTTCAATAATTTAGGCTATGCATATAGATCTCTCGAACGTAATCAAGAATCATTACTTGCATTTCAAAAAGCCCTAGACATAGCAAAAGAAATAGGTAGTAGATATGTTGAAGGGAATACTCTAGAGAATATAGGGAATTTGTTTAACAATCTCAAACAACCCGAATTAGCGATCCTCTTTTACAAACAATCCGTCAATGTCATTGAATCCATTCGTCAAGACCTCCATAAACTAGGCAAAGATGACCAAAAATCTTATCTATCTACTGTCGAGATAACCTATCGCAGCCTCGCCGACTTACTTCTCAAACAAGACCGCATCCTCGAAGCCCAACAAGTTCTCGACCTCCTCAAAGTCCAAGAACTCAGCGACTACCTCAAAACCGTGCGCGGCAACAACCAAACCGCCCAAGGAGTAGACCTCCAACGCCCCGAACAAAATATTATTGCCCTTGCCAGTGAACTCAGTCAACTGCAACAAAAAGACCGTGAAGGCAAACTAAACCAATCAGACGAACCACGCCTTGCCCAACTTGTCCAAACCGAACGCGATCAAAACAAACAATTTAACGCCTTTCTCAACAGTCCCGAAATCAAGAAACTAATCGACCAACTGCGCCGCGCCGAACAACAAAACATCAACCTCTCTAGCTATCGCAATCTCCAAAAAGATCTACTTGCCAAATTCCCCAACGCCGTCCTGTTCTATCCCATGATTCTCGACGATCGCCTAGAGCTAATTCTGATCAATGCCAAAACATCACCCCTCCGCCGCACCGTCAAAATCAAACGCGAAGAACTCAATGAAGCTATTTTTCAATTTCTTGGCGATCTGCGTGATGTCGGCTCAGAAGATGTCAAACGACCTGCCCAAAAGCTTTACAACTTGTTGATTAAGCCCTTCGAGGCAGAATTGCAACAACTGCAAATCGATACGATTATCTATGCTCCTGACGGACAACTGCGCTATATTCCGCTTGCTGGGCTTTATGACGGCAAACAATGGCTAGTCGAGAAATATCGCGTTAACAACATCACCGCCGAATCACTCACCACATTCAATAGCAAACCCATTTCCAATCCTCGCATCCTTGCAGGAGCATTCGGCGGCAAAGGCGGAGAGACTCGCGCTGGATTTAGTGGCTTACCTGCTTCGATCATCGAAGTGCAGAAAATTGCTAGTCAATTCCCTAATACTACGAAACTAATTGAGAATGAATTCACCAAGAGCATTACCGAAACCAGAGCTAATTCCCATACAATTTTGCACCTTGCCACTCATGGCGAACTATCAGTTGGCACTCCAGAAGACTCATTTATTCTCTTTGGTAATGGCGAAAAAGCCACGATTCGCGATATTCAAGACTGGAAATTAAGCAATATCGATCTCGTAGTCTTAAGTGCCTGTCAATCAGGATTGGGCAGCAAACTAGGAACAGGTGTCGAGATTCTAGGATTGGGCTACCAGATGCAAGCAGCAGGAGCAAGAGTTGCGATCGCCTCGCTCTGGCAAGTTGATGACGCAGGTACGCAAGCTCTCATGGATGCTTTTTATAGCGAACTAAAAAAGGGCGATGTCACCATTGCCGAAGCCTTACGAAGGACGCAAGTATCGCTGATTAAATCACCAAAACTCAATCATCCATACTACTGGTCAGCATTTTTTGCGATCGGGAATGGACTATAGTAAACCCAGATTTTAGTGTAAAACCACCACGTGACAGGGCTTTTGTTACGCGTGCCCACCTAATTTCTGTGAGAAAATGACTATTTCGGCATTGTCATGTCAGATGGCTCTCTGACCAGCCTTGCAATATGCTCTCCAAGTCTTGTGAAATGTTTGGAGTTTAGCGTCAATAAAATATCCACATTTGCTTTCAGCGCCGCCTGAGCAATAATTGCGTCGTAAATCCCCCCGCCTGTAATCTTCATCTGCGTCACATTTTTGAGAACTTCTAGATAGTCAGCAGCTTCTAAATCAACGAAGTGAAATGCCATAACGTTATTGACAATTAGATCATACAGCAAATCCCGATTAAACCAAACCCAGATTTTTTGTAAAAGCCCCGCAAAGCGGGGCTTTTACAAAAAATCTAGTGGTGGGTTTGTTCTCAATCTGCTGTAAGTCTGTTGTGGACTAAGAGGCTTTACTAAAGGTAAGCGCGTCATCACCGCATAAATTTCTGCTATGGAATGGGTTGAGATATAGCCTGTGATTTTTTGGCTTCTGACTTGCTGTATCCAAGGAAGACTGACAGAGTGATTTGGATGTGCTTCAATCGAGGCAGCAACGATAATATTCGTATCGAATAGAACTTTCAAAACTACATCAAATCGTTAATTCTTTCTTCTCTTGCAAGGGATACCCAATCAATGTTTGGCAAAGAATTTTGCTCTTTAATCACTATAAAACCATCGATATACTTAAACAGACTTTCATCTGTCACTATTTCTAGAGAAGGGCTGTGAGGGTGAGATTGGAGAAGATGTAAAAAACTAAGTAACTGTGCGATAAAACTTTCGGGTGCTTGCTCAATTTCACGAATTAGTTTTTCTTTGACCGTCATAGGGTTAACCCTTGCCACTTTAGGTTTACAAGTCTGAAATTTTTAGTTCGCAATCTGTACTTGTAATGACTATTTTCTTAACTTATATCCATGAAAATTATAACAATAAAATAAGCGAGCATAATAAAAACCGAAATCCAAAAAGGTGTGGCGATCGCCACACCTCTTTGCGCTTTTACGCAACTTTAGCAATTACGGTACGATGACGCGGCGTATTAGCGGTAATCGTCGGCGCTTCAAACCCTGCGGCGACTAATTCGGCAGCGAGATCAAGGGAAAAATATTGATCGAGATAGGGTTCCGTACTTTTGAGTAAGGTCAAAATATAGGGTGGCATTTTGGCATAGATATCGGAATATGGATTCATATCCATCATCGCAAAGTAACCATTTGGGCGCAAAACTCGACGAATTTCTCGCAAAATTTGACGGGTTACCTCTTGGGGTAACTCATGGAATATCAAGAAACAGGACACACAATCGAAGGAATGATCGGGTAATCCCGTTTGTTCGGCGGTGGCATGAATCCATTGCACTTGCTGAGTTTCTAATAACTCAGGATGCTTGGTGCGGGTGTTGTAATTGGCGATCGCCAAAAAATGTGGCGACAAATCCAAGCCTGTAATCTTGGCGCTTGGATAAGCAGATTGTAATGAGAAAGTACTCATGCCAACACTACAGCCAATATCGAGAATATCTTGAGGCTGGGGCATCTGCTCTTGAAGAATATCGAGATAGCTCTGACGTAGACGCGCATCACCTTCTACTGGAGGTTTATCATCTTTCCAAATGCGCGAATGTACGGCATAGGCGGCAACTTCCACTTCTGTCGCTGGCATCCAGCCGAGATTCCCTTCTGAGTAAGCATGGAATGGCTTGAGATAGTATTCAGGATACTTTAAGTTAGGATTTTGAACCTTGGCTAGTTCACTATCAAGATCTTGTTTTTGCAAATCGGCAGCGATTTGGAGCCAATCTACTCCCATCGACTCGGCGCGTTCGATCATCATTTTACGAGCGCGTTGCTTGGCTATGTTGAATATCGGCGCGATCGCTAAAATACTATTTACTAATCGCGATACTAGTCCGATGTTGGTGTTAGGGGCTGAATTGGTCACAGTCATAAAAGTACAGTCTATTGGGCGGAGTGATCCAGATAATTTTTTAAAAGTGCCGCAAAGCGGCACTTTTAAAAAATTATCTTGGTTCTTTGATTTTACGCAACTTAATGGCGATCGCAGGATTGCCACTGTAAATTGTCATCGGTTCTAGCGATCGCATCGCCACACTACCGAAACCTAAAACCGCACCCTGTCCGATTCGCACCCCTGCGGCAACCCTTGCTTCGGCAGCAATCCAACTACTTGATTCGATATAAATTGGGGCGGTACGAAGAGCAAAATCGCGATCGCACCAGTCATGATTACCTGTACAAAGATAAACACCTTGCGAAATACAGGAGTGGCTCTCAATCGTGATTAGGTCAAGATTATCTAGCCAAACATCTTCGCCAATCCACACAAAATCTTTAATAATTAAACGCCAAGGGAATTTGACCCGCACTCCTGTTTTAATGCGTACACCCTGACCAATTTCCGCGCCGAACCAACGTAAAATGTTAACTTTTAAACCTGAAAACGGGATTAAGTAACTACGCACCAAAGGCGCTCCGACAAAGTACCAAAGTAATTGTTTCCAGAGGGATGCACCGATGGTATATGTACCTGTTGTGTAGCGATCGAGGCGCAAAGTTGTCACTCCTGATGGGGTTTTCTACTGAAATAAAATTCAAGATTTCTGTTGAGAGTGTTGCAAAGCAACCAGCAATTCTCATTATAAAAATTGGTTTCATAATGAGAACTGCTGCAAAGCAACACTCTCAACAAAAATCTGGACGTAGCCATGTTATACAATATTAGAAATTTTTTAATGGTCGAGTTTTTGATATGCAAGTCTGGGTATTGCTGTTTAACGCTAACACCGATAACGAGGGTATTTATACTCTAGAAGTTGAAGGCAAAAATATTATTGTCGCCTTCGAGCAAGAGGACGATGCGACTCGTTACGCAGGTTTGCTCGAAGCTCAGGATTTTTTGTCGCCAACAGTTGAACGCATTGACAGAGAAGAGTTAAAAGAATTTTGTGAAGATGCCAACTATGAATTAAACATTGTATCAACCGATGCTCTATTATTCCCACCCGAAAAAAATGTGGATAAAACTGATTGGGATAGCGATCGCGACAAAAAACAGCCAGATCCAGAGGATGAAGTAGAAGATCCCGTAATTGCGATGATGCGCCGTCGTCTAGAGAATTTACTATGAGTTTTAATATTGTGTTCTGAAGAGACTCAATATTAAAACCGTACATAGCCCTATGAAATCTAGGTAATAAATTATGACGGCTGACATTACTTCTAATCCTCTAACTAACGCGATCGCCAAATTTGAGCCAAACCCTGACCTAAACCTTGAAAGTGAAGGTTGGTTTAACTATGCAGTTCATGTTTATCCTCACCATACCGACTATTCGGGCGTGGTTTGGCACGGCAATTACTTAACTTGGATGGAAGAATCGCGGGTGGAGTGCTTACGCACCGTGGGTATGAGCTTTGAGGAACTAATCGCTGCGGGTGTGGACTTGCCTGTTGCCGAGATGTCGCTACGCTATCATCGTTCGGCGCGGATGGGTGATGATTTGCTGATTATGACAAAGCTTGTGCCAGATAAAGTGCGCCTCAACTGGGAATATCAAATTCGCACTGAAACAGATCTATGTGTAACAGCAGTGGTTACGCTCGTAGCTGTAGATTTTGAAAAGCGTAAACTGTTGAGATCGCTACCAAGCTCGTTAGAAGGGGCGATCGCTAAACTTACAGGAATTTAAGCAACCGTACATTAACAAAAGAAATTAATCAAATCATGGCAAATTGGCAAATAATCGCAGGCGGCGTGACCGCAGCAAAGGGCTATAAAGCCGCAGGGATGACCGCAGGACTAAAACCATCAGGCGCTCCTGATTTAACCTTGATCGCATCCGATGTACCCGCGATCGCCGCAGGGGTATTTACCAAGTCTTGCGTCAGAGCCGCTTGTGTGGACTTTAACCGTGAAGTATTGGCAAAGGGAGGTAAGGTCAGCGCGATTCTCTGCAATGCAGGGCAAGCCAATGCCAGTACAGGTGCAGAAGGTTGGCAAAACGCGGTGGAATGTGCGGAACTGGTACAAAAAGCTTTAAATACTAAAGATGGTGTTTTGGTTGCATCCACTGGCGTAATCGGTAAGCAGTTGCTGATGGAAAAAATGCGATCGGGCATTGCCAAAATTGCGCCATTAATTTCGTCCGATGGTGGTGAAGATGCTTCGCGATCGATTATGACCACGGATACTGTGCCGAAAAGTATTGCTTTAGAAATTCTAATTGATGGCAAGCCTGTAAGAATTGGCGGTATTTGCAAAGGTTCGGGCATGATCCATCCCAACATGGCGACAATGTTGGGATTCGTGACTTGCGATGCGGGTGTAGAACCCAAACTCTGGCAAACAATGCTATCGCGATCAATTGATGCTAGCTTCAACCAAGTCACCGTCGATGGCGATACCAGCACTAATGACATGGTATTGTCTCTATGTAATGGTCAATCAGGTGTAACCATCAATGATGAGAACTCTGACGCAGCCCAACAATTACAAGCGATGCTGCAAGAAGTTTGTATGAGCTTAGCCAAGGCGATCGCCCGTGATGGTGAAGGTGCAACTTGCATGATCGAAGTAAATGTGACAGGTGCATCCAGCAAGGTCGCCGCTCGTCAAATTGCCAAAACTATTGTTGGCTCCTCCCTCGTCAAATCCGCAGTTTTTGGCAACGATCCTAACTGGGGTAGAATCGCCGCCGCCGCAGGGCGATCGGGTGTTGATTTCGATCAAGATGTGTTGAATATTCAACTGGGCGATTTTGTGATGATGCAGGATGGCACACCACAGGAATACGATCGCAATGCTGCCAGTGATTATCTCAAAAATGACACCGTAATCATCAATGTCGGTGTAGGTGATGGACTTGGCGATGGCACGGCATGGGGTTGTGATCTTAGTTACGATTACGTCAAGATCAACGCCGAATACACTACCTGATTTTTATAAAAATCAGGGCTTGATTGCAGCGTTTTGCGCTGCAATCAGGCTGGACGCACAAACCACAAACTGCGCTTGCCATCATGGGAAATACAATTAAGGATCAGATCTTTGACCCTAATTGGTAACATCCCCTTTCGACGCGATCGCCTTAAACTACTTGGTGAATATTCCAAAATTTTGGCGATTTCTAAAGTTGTCCAAAGTCGAGTGAACAAATCATCAGGAAAAGTAGACATAGTCTGAGCTAACTCTTTCCATGCCTGAACATAAATTTCAGTTGCTTCAGTATGTTGAACTATCGTTTCATCATTGCGATTAGTTACCTCCACTAATGCAGGAGGGCGCGAGTCTAATTCGCCGAAAATATCTGTATCGATGTAGACCTGAACATTAAATATATCCTCCCAACTTTTAAGAAAAGCATCCTCAGTTTCTGGTTCTAAATCGCTTGGATAATTTACTAAATCCTGATTTTTTAGAAGTGAGTTATCTGTACCGCCCTTTACCGCGCAAATCAAATCTTTCAGAGCTTCTACTATATTTTGCTCACTATGGTGATTGTAGAGATAGATAATTTCTCGAATCGAGAATGCAAGCTCTCTTGGTACGGCTAGAATTTCCGTATCACTCTGCTCTGTTGGTTGCGAAGGATCGACCACAGGAAAAACCCCAATAAAATTGCTATGAAACTGTACAGAGATTGCAATCAGATCCGTAGTTTGTAAAGTATAACGCTAGTCTTTAATCAGATAACAATAATTACTGATTCGCAAATAAGCCAAAGTACGCATGTTTACTTCTAACTTTTCCAGCGCCCCAAAATCCCCTCATAAATTTCCGATTATTTATTCAGAAAAATTTCTAGAACATGATACAGGGATCTATCATCCTGAAAAAGCTGGTCGGCTTACAGCCATAGTCGATCACCTAAAACATTCAGCGATCGCCTCGCAATTAGTTTGGCAAGAACCAACCGCGATCGCTGCTCGAAAACAAGATATCTTGCAAGAAGTACGCCGTTTTCATACGCCAGAATATATCCAATCTTTGCAAGCACTTACCGATCGCGGCGGCGGCTATATTGATGGTGATACGATCGCTTCGGCGCAAACCTATGACGTGGCGCTATTGGCAGTCAGCGCATGGCTAGATGGTGTTGATGTGGTTTTAGAGTCTAGTCAACCTGCTTTTGTATTAGCGCGTCCGCCCGGCCATCATGCTCGCGCTCATTCAGGCATGGGTTTTTGCATTTTTAGTAATGCGGCGATCGCGGCGATGTCAGCTTGCGATCGCCTAAATCTGGATCGCGTTGCCATCCTCGATTGGGATGTGCATCATGGCAATGGCACACAGGAAGCCGTCTGGGATCGTCCTGATATTGCCTATGTGTCTACACATCAGTCGCCGTTTTATCCGATGACAGGGCGCAAAGATGAAACGGGAGCGCATAACAATATTTTGAATATCCCGATGCGAGCAGGTTCGGCGATCGCGGAATATTTACCAGTGTTTGAAAATCAGATCATGCCATTTTTGCGAAACTTTAATCCCGATCTATTGATTGTCAGTGCAGGATTTGACGCTAATGCTGATGATCCTTTAGCCAGTATTTTGCTGAAGCCAGAAGACTTTGGGACTTTTACGAAATTGTGTTTAGAGCTAACGCCCAAAATTTTATTTGGGTTAGAAGGGGGCTATGACTTCGATAGTCTTTCGCGATCGGTCGTTGCCGTAATCGAACAATGCTTATAAAAAAGAGAGCCGCGAAGCGGCTCTCTTTTTTAATAATAGACGCATCACGTCTTTTATTTTTTAACCTTCTTTGTTGATGAAAGGCAACAAAGCAACAACACGAGCTTGTTTAATTGCAGTTGTCAAAGCACGTTGTTGCTTTGCGGTCAAACCTGTAATACGACGGGGGAGAATCTTGCCACGCTCGGTGATGTACTTACGCAGTAATTCGACGTCTTTATAGTCGATTTTGGCAGCAGGCGCGATCGGGGAGAGGCGCTTGCGATAAAAAGAGGAGTTCATTGCCATGATGGGATTATGCGGTTTTTGTTAGTTGGATTAACGGACTATTTGATTTCTTTGTGAACGGTGTGAGAGTTGCAATGAGGACAGAACTTTTTGAGTTCTAATCTTGCGGTGGTATTACGACGATTTTTCATGGTCGTATAACGAGACACACCTGGAGATCGCTTGTTAGCATTGGTGCGACACTCGGTGCACTCTAGCGTAACAACGAGACGAACACCCTTGTTTTTAGCCATTTTTTTAGTTGTGAGATTACTTAAAAGTGCGATCTACAATTGTTACACAGAATCATGCAAATTTTTTATCTAAATTTCAAAGAGATTTGCATATAGCCACAGCTGAGGATAGCAATAAATTAAAACGCCAAATAACATGATTACGATCATTTGCGGTGAGAATGGGGTTTTGCTTTAACCCACTCTTGCGATGATGGAGGCTCTCTCAGTGGCGGCTCTTGATCGGCTCGATAATAACCTGGTCGTGTCAATTGCAAGTCTTTATAATAGGTCGCAAAATCACTTGCGTGCGGCAGCATCTCGTCCAGAGACTTAGACTGCTTTATTCCCTCACGCCATATATTTTTATCCACCGTGCCAATAATCAGATATTCAGTTCCGATCGCGTCAGGATCATTTTGGAGAAACAACTCGGTTAGCAAATGTTCGATTTCGTGTTTATGGGCAATAAGCAGATCACAGCCTTGACAGTATCGACACGTATAATTGAGGACAATCAAATGTCGCGGAACAATATGGATTAGAATCGGCATTTTTCGCTGTTTGCTTTTTTGCTCACACAATGGACAACGCCAAATGCTCTGGTCGGGATAGGGATTGAGCATGAAACTATGACTGGGTGGCAGACCACCAAGCTGAAATTTTTTAGTCATTGCCATCAGATATCACTTTTCCTTACATTCACTTTTTACAACCTACTAAAAGCATATTATCCAGAAAAATACGAGGTATTATTTCAAAAACAATGTTAACAAAGAGTAGTAATACTTATGTCTCTGACGAGTGAGGTTCAGCCATCGCCGTAAAAATTGCGCGATTGCACAATTTGGATTAAACATTACTCTTCCTAACTTCTTAAGCTTTGAGGATTAATTCCTGCTTTCATCGCTGTAAGTGCGCCGATCGCCTCCCAATAATTCTCCACCTGAATACCCTTTAAGCCCAACATTTCAGGCGTAACATTCAAAGCTGTTTGATTTTCCTTCACAAAAATAGTTTGCACATGGGTCAAATGATTCAGCGCCAGTAACCCCGCCCCACCACAAGCACTGTAAGGCGTAACGATCGCATCAATACTGTCCGCCGTAAAATCATCACTCTTAAATAAATCAGGTGATGTAATGATCCTTGGAGCGCGACTTAGCCCAACTAAAACACAAGGCAAAAATGTATAACCTAACTCCTCCGCCGCCGCACGAGGCGACACACTCGGATCGATGGGTAAAGGCTGCAAAGCAGGAGCATGGGCGCAAGGAATCGCAAATTCCCGCACGATCGCATGACTAATTACCGCTTCGGCTCCTGCAAGCGCATCCACGCCTTTACCTTGGCGATAGTTTTGCAGAGCTTCGCTATCAGAGTCATCAGGAAATCTGGCCACAACCGCGATCGCCTCTACTTGTGAAACTCTAATTAACTTCTCGGCGGCTCTGAGTAAACTATCAAGATTAGCGATCGTCCCCCATGTTGCGCCCGATTCACCCGATCGCAGTTCCACTATAAGAGGCTGATCGGTTACTAAAATATCGGTAATATTTAAACCTAGTGTCGCCTGTGCTGCCGCGATCGCCTGTCGATGTCGCAACTCTAAATCTGGTTCCATGCCGCGATCAAAAATTACACCAATCCGATTAGATCGCACAGGACGCAATCCCCAGTCACCCCTTGCCATGCGATCAATCGCATAACCTTCCACATACAAAACATTGGGCATCGACCAATATAAACTCGCGCCATTTAAAACATTGGGATGCGTGATCACGTTGTCGGCAATATTGGCGATCGCCCTCGCCACTGGCAAGGCATCCCCCGCGTAGCCACCAATTGCAGCATTAATACCCGTCGGTACTAGCAGCAAAACATTAAAAGGTTGAGACAAGGATTTGAAATTCATGAATGCTAGAATTAGCCCGTAGGTGTAATTTTGGTGAGATAAGCTATGACCTTCAAAGAGAGATTAATTGAAGAGCTAAATGAAGTACCTGATGCTTTGATTGTAAAAGTTATTGACTTTCTACACACACTCAAAAAGCAAGAGATTGAGGACTATGAAGATATCGCAGATGCTCATGCCGCCTTAGCAACTATTGAGACTGAAGGTACTGTATCTTGGGACGATCTGAAAGTGGAAATCGGAGTATGACTTACCACATCAAATTTGCTAAGCCAGTCGCTAAGCAATTAAAGTCTTTATCTCCTCAAGAACAACAACGCATAAAATCAAAAATCGACGCTTTAGTTGATTCGCCTCGTCCTGATGGAGTGGTTAAACTATCAGGAGAGGATGACCTTTACCGAATTCGAGTTGGTGACTATCGTATTATTTATAGTATTCAGGATCATAAACTACTGATTTTAGTCTTGAAAATTGGTCATCGTAGAAATGTCTATCAGTAACGACTACGAGCCTAAATATGCCTCTAAAACTTTAGGATCGGTTTGAACTTCGGCGGGAGAGCCATCGGCGAGATTATTGCCTTCGGCTAAGACCCAGACGCGATCGCATAACGACATAATCACATCCATATTATGTTCAATAATCAAAAAGCTCATTCCCTCTTGATTCCATTTCTGGATATAACTACAAATCTCTTCAATTAAAGCAGGATTTACTCCCGCCGCAGGTTCATCGAGCAGAATTAATTTAGGGTCAGTCATCAGAGCCCGTGCAATTTCTAATAATTTGCGCTGTCCACCTGACAGAGAACCTGCATAGTCAGCTTCCATCCTAATCAAGCCAACTGAGTCGAGAATATGTCTAGCTTTTTCGCGGTTTTCCCGTTCTTGAATGGCGATTTTTTGACCATGAATCCAAGTATTCCAGAACTTTTCGCCAACTTGTCCCTGTGCGGCTAGCAGCATATTTTCTAGAACTGATAGACGCGATAGGACACGCGGCACTTGAAAGGTGCGAACCATCCCAAGACGGGCGATCGCATAACTTGGCTTGCCTTGAATTGGCATTCCATTAAATTGCACCGTACCGCGATCGGGTTTGAGGAAATTGGAGAGTAACCCAAAAAATGTGGTTTTCCCCGCACCGTTGGGACCAATTAACCCCGTAATACTTCCCGCAGGAACTTCGATTTGAGCATTCCTAACAGCATGAATGCCGCCAAAGGATTTTGAGATATTTTCAGCTTTGAGAATTGGGGCGATCGACATAAAAATAAGTTTTCCCTAGTTAACGTGAGATATACTGTGTAATGCTTTGCTCTCTATAGCAGTTTAATTTCTCAGTAGTGCAATAAAACCTGCTTGCTCAAAGTGTTTGTCATAAGTTAAAGATTCTGAAATACCTAATTCTTCCATAATGCAAAATGATGAACAGTCAGTATGGCTCCATCCTTTGTCTTGTCGTTGTGTGTACAGGACAAAAGCATTTGAGAAAAGTTTGCTTGTTTGGGGGATAATCGCTACATTTTCATCATCTTCGAGTTGACGGATAAATGTGGCGGCGGCTCTTCTAAAATTTTCACCTTTTTTGGAGACGTGATTAAGCAGTTCACTCAAGATCATTTCGCTGGTGACGATTTGAATAGGGAAAAGTGTTTGTGTTGTTCTAATCGCTATCTCATATAGGTCGTCATCTTCATTGAGAAAGGCAATCCAATAACAGGTATCTGCAAATACGGTTTTCACTCTGCTTCTGGCGCTCCATATAGGTATCGATCAACATTTTTAGCGAAGTCACGCGGTAATTTTTGGCGCTCTTCTTTGGGAATGCTTTCACGGACTGTTGCGATGCGTTGTAGGAATGCTTGGGCTTGGGCGAAACCTGCTTGTTTTTCTAGTTCCTGTTTTTTGCGAAGTGTTTCGACTTCTTGCAAGATTAGGGCGGCGATATGTTCTTGCTCATGTTCGGTGAGGTGGGAAATAACATCAAGGGCTTGACTGAGTAGTTTAGGC
>JAJAZG010000536.1 GCA_026785865.1 Pseudanabaena sp. CAN_BIN31 | reverse complement strand
GCTATAGAACCCAGATAATTTTTTGAAAGTGCCGCGTGGGGGGCCGTTCAAAAAATTATCTGTTTTACTGAAACCCGCAATAGGCTGTTACAAGGGGGGTAAGGCCCGTGGCTGTTGAAGCGAGTTGTACTTTTTAGTTTTTGATATTTAAGCCGATGGCTCTAGTTCGGCAACTGGTAAAAATACTTCGAGTTTTGGTGCATGACCCCAAAAAGCCTCTAAATCATAATATTCCCGCTCATCGGTCATCATCGCATGGACGATGATATCGCCGTAATCGAGCAAAACCCATGTGCCATCTTGCTCGCCTGCAATATTACGGGGCTTACGTCCAAACTTTTCCGAGAGTTCATCTTCGACCATACCCGCGATCGCGCGAACTTGCGACTTAGAAAATCCTGATGCAATTATGAAATACTCTGCCAAGCTCGACACTTCACCGATCGCCAGTAAAACGATATTCTCCCCTTTGCGACCATCCGCCGCGATCGCGGCTGCTTGCGCCATTTGATAGCTTTGGTCTTGTTGTCTCTCACTCAGTTTGAGATCTGTGGGGATAGGGATATCGGTTGCGATGGTCATGGTCGGCGAATGTACTCCTGATAAATTAGTTCGGCACATTTACATTGTAGCTCGATCCTTAATTTTGGCGTTTTCTAAAATTTTTTTTGTAACAAAAACCGCCTTGGACGACCCAACAACCAATAACTCACAGCACCTTCTTGGATATGCAGCCGATAGCCAATGCGATCGTACAGACTACGCGCAGGTTGATTGTCTTCAAGCACATGCATATACAGCCGCGAAAATCCCCATTGCTTTACCGTTTGCTCTGCTGCTAACAAAAGTTGTTTTGCCACGCCACGCCGCCGCCATCGGGGATGCACTGCTAGGTTGAAAATATAGGGATGCTCGTGCATATCGCGATCCAGCCAAAATTCATGATTGGTTTTGAGAGGCACATAGCGCATACAGATTTCAAGAGAGGCGATCGCTTGAAATTCATTGGCAGGATGGGTGGCGACGAGGCAAGCATAGCAGGGCGTATTTTCGTTAAAGCGACTACTGAGATCGAGCATGATGCCGTAGCGTAAAAGTGGGTATACCCAATCTGTCAAGCAGCGGCGCAAAAAGTTGCCTTGGCGATCAGTGCTGCGATAAAAGCTTTCAGTCAAAACATCAGAAAGATGACTGAGATCTTTAGGGCTAGCGTGACGAATGGTAAACGAAGAAGATTGGCTTGTCACATTCAACGCTAACGGCTTAGCGAAAATAAATTAACTTTCTCAGTTATTATCCCTAAAGAGCGCTAATAACTAAATAATTAGCCCAGAAACTTTTAGTAAGCGATCGCAATGACCAATCCCGACCAACCAATCTATGTCCCTAGCAAAACCATTCGCCCCCGCAAACAATTTGGGCAACATTGGTTGAAGAGTGATGAAGTTCTGAATAAAATTTTGCGGGCGGGGCAACTGAAAGCAAGCGATCGCATTTTAGAAATTGGACCTGGTACTGGCAACCTCACCCGTTTACTTCTGCCCTTGGTGGAGTCACTCACCGCCGTAGAAATTGATCGCGATATTTGCGAAAAGCTGCGTAAAACTATGACCCAAAAGAATTTTGAGTTGATCGAAGGGAGCATCCTCGATATTCCGCTTCCTGCTCAAACTAACAAAGTGATTGCGAATATTCCCTACAACATCACAGGCGAAATCCTCAAAAGGCTATTAGGAACACTGGCGGAACCAATCTCACAATTTGAGCAAATTGTGCTTCTAGTTCAAAAAGAAATCGGCGATCGCCTCGCTGCCAAAGCTGGACACAAAGCCTATAACGGGCTGAGCGTCAAGATTCAATATCTTGCCGAATGTCAGTTTATTTGCGATGTCCCCGCCACTGCATTTTATCCACCACCAAAAGTTAATTCGGCAGTTGTTCGGATCATCCCCCGCCCACCCGTTACCCCTGCCAGCGATCCGAAGTTTTTAGAGCGTTTGCTCACACTTGGTTTTGCGACTAAGCGCAAGATGTTACGGAATAATTTAATTTCCGAGATTGATCGCGATCGCCTAGTTCTCATTTTGGAATCAATGGGAATTAATGGACAAGTCAGAGCCGAGGATCTCAATGTTGCTGAATGGGTTGCTTTGAGTGAAGCAGTAATCGCGGCTAAGTCATAAACCCAAAAAGCATTGACGCACGCGCAGCTTGCGCCAATGCTTCTTGGGTTTTAAGTTTTCTTTGCTAATATCAAATTTTGTCAAATAACCATAAGAAAAAATCAAAAAACTCAAATTAATAAAAAAAAATATCCATACAATCTAACGCGACTCCATGGGAGAAATGTCCCTCCCCGATGATGTTTATTATGGGATTCAAACTGTCAGGGCGATCGATAATTTTAAGATTAGTGGACTGAAGCCGCTCCCCACCTTTGTTGATGCTTGCTTGCTGATCAAGAAAGCCACCGCGTTAGTTAATGCCGAACTCGGTTGTATTCCTGTCGCCATGGGCATGGCG
>JAJAZG010000535.1 GCA_026785865.1 Pseudanabaena sp. CAN_BIN31 | reverse complement strand
TCTTCCACCTCAAGTTGCTGCTTAGCTTCTAGCTATAACACCTTCTATCCCTATCTACTCACTTGATGTTACCGAGTGAGTAAATCTTATTTGTCCAAAGTCCAATAGAGTTACTAATGTGCGATTGCGTCAATCTAGCGGTGACGAGCAGACCGATCGCGAAACCATCGAAGCGATGAGTAAACGGCAATTTAATCCGCAAACCATTCCTGAAGGTGGGCGGACTAATGTCAAAGTGCGCGTCACTTTTGAAGAACAGGGTTCGCAATTTTAACGTCAAAATGAAGATCGTCGTCGTCAAGAAAATGAGCAGTTAGCAGCCCAAGAAACTGAACAAAAACGTTTAGCAGCGCAAAATATTTCTCGCAAAGTATCAGAGCAGTCAAAAACTCCTTCTATGAATGAGCCAATAGTTCCAACTTCAAAAAAAGATTCGCCAGTATTAGAGCCGTTACCTAATCAACCAACGACTATTGATACTAATACTCTAGTTGTTCCTTTCGTAAATCCTAAGACTGAACCTCTTGAACCTAAAAAAGTCCCGCTCATCTAAAGGGTTATTTTTACTAAAAAGTATTATGATAATGATTATCATTATTTACAGCCTTGTAGTAAAACATAAATATGCCTTTGAAACTATCTACAAAATCGCTAGGCTCAGAGTTAAACTCTAAAAAGAATTTTAAAGTTTATTCATTGGCGGCGGTAATGGCGATCGCTGCTAGCTTAACGGCTTGTACCGTTACTGAAGCCAACAAGCCCATCAGTAGCCCCGCCGCCACAACAGCCCAAACAACTTCTCCTGCTACAAAAACTGAGGATTTACTCCTAGTTGTTGCCACCAACTCAGTTTCCTGTGGGTTAGCACGGCAAATAGCAGGAGACACGATTAATCTCAAATGCTTGATCGAAGCAGGAACCGATCCCCATGTTTATCAGCCCAATCCTGACGATCGTAAAGCGATCGACTCAGCTAAGTTGGTTCTCTATGGTGGCTATGACTTTGAGCCAAGTGTGATCAAACTAATCAACGCAAGTTCCAATCCTGCGCCAAAAATTGCTGTAAATGAAGTGGCAGTGCCAACTCCTTTAATGACAGAAAACGGACATAATCACAGTCATGAGAAAGAAGACAAAAAAGAGGATAAAAAAGCTACAAAAGAAGCCGATCCCCATGTGTGGAACAATGCTCAGAATGGCATCAAAATCACTCAGTCAATCAGCAAAAGCTTGAGTAATCTACGTCCTGACCAAGCGGAAACTTATGCCAAAAATACTGCCAAACTCGTCAGTGAACTAGAACAAATCGATACTTGGATCAAGGCTCAAATTACGACAATTCCTGAAGCTTCACGTAAGCTTATCACTACTCATGATGCGCTTGGTTACTACGCCGCAGCCTATGGCATTCCCGTTGAAGGTGCTTTAAATGGAATCAGTACGGATGAGCAACCAACTCCCACAAGAGTTAAAGACTTGGTAAATGTGATCAAGTCCAGTAAGGTTCCGACAATTTTTGCAGAAGTGTCAATAAATCCTAAATTAATTAACACTGTCGCCAAAGAAGCGAATGTTAAAGTCTCAGAACGCGAACTTTATGCCGATGGATTAGGCGTGAAAGGGAGTGAAGCTGAAACCTACGCAGGTATGTTGATTGCCAATACTCGCACCATTGTTGAGGGATTGGGAGGCAAGTATACGCCCTTTCAATTGAAAAATTAATGATTGGAATGATTAATATTTTTCCTTCTACAAAGCCTGTTGTTAGCTCAGAACAGTTACAGCAGGTCAAGGATTGGCTCTACGAACTATTACAAATTGACAGAGACACGATTATTTCCCTCAGTCAGTTGCAATGCCAAGAGCCAAACTGTCCGCCAATTCATACTGCGATCGCAATTATGACCAGTCCACCATGCATACTTCGCATTCATAAAGCGATTCCCTATATTACTTGTACTGATATTTGCGAAGCGATCGCCCTCAAAATTATTAAAGATTGACGCAAGACACAACTTTTTAAAACATAAGAGAACATGATGACTACAACCCTAAATCCCATCCCCGTCACCGTCCTCACAGGCTACCTCGGCGCAGGCAAAACCACCTTGCTCAATCGCATTCTCACCCATGAGCATGGCAAAAAAGTCGCCGTAATTGTCAATGAATTTGGTGAAGTTGGCATCGATCATAAATTGGTGGTCAATGCTGATGAAGAAATCTTTGAGATGAATAACGGCTGTATTTGCTGCACCGTTCGCGGTGACTTGATTCGGATTATTACGAACCTGATGCGTCGCCGCGACAAATTCGATCATCTAGTAATCGAAACCACAGGACTCGCCGATCCCGCTCCTGTAATTCAAACCTTCTTTGTCGATGAAGATGTCAGCGCCAAAACCAAGCTGGATGCAGTAGTCACAGTCGTTGATGCCAAGCATATCTCCCAACATTGGGATGCGGACGAAGCGATCGAGCAAATTGCCTTTGCGGATATCATTTTGCTAAACAAGACTGATTTGGTGACTGAAGTAGAACTAGTAGAACTCGAACAACGCATCAAAGCCATGAACTTGATGTGTAAAATCTATCGTACTCAAAACTCAGAGATCGATATGGATGCAGTGTTAGGTGTTGGAGCCTTTGAGCTAGATCGAGCATTGCAAATCGATCCTGAGTTTCTCGGTGAAGATGCTCACGAACATGATGACACCGTGAAGTCTGTGGCGATCGTTGAAGAGGGTGAACTCTATTTACCTAAAGTCAATGCTTGGATTAGTAAACTTCTGCGCGAGCAAGGTGTCGATATCTTCAGGATGAAAGGGATTCTCAATATCAAAGGTATTGAAGAGCGCTTTGTATTTCAGGGTGTGCATATGCTATTTGATGGTACTCGCGATCGCCTATGGAAACCTAACGAGCAGCGCCAAAGTGAACTAGTATTTATCGGACGCAACCTTGACGCTGAGAAGTTGAAGTCGGATTTTCTTGCTTGCAAAGAACTCTAAGTAACTAGGCAAACATAATTGTACACATCAGTTTAAACTTCAGTATTATAAAAACGATACTTGTATTTAGATGAATTTCAGCAATAAAAAAGAGGGCGATCGCCCTCTTTTTTATTGCTGAATCAGCTTTTGTGAAATTACACAGAAGCTAAGAAATTTCTTTTATATTCAGCGATCGCCCAAACCCGCGATCGCCTAAGCAGTAAAAAATAATTGGATTTTACAGGGGTGCAACATGTAAGCCTAACAAAGTTTTAAGAATATTACGACTGTTTAAAGTATTCTAAAGTTTCTCCTGAAGCCAATTTGCGTCCCTATCTCTGCAAATCCTTTGTTATTTTATTACCAGTAATAGACAAAGTTCATTTAGAATGACCGCAAGTAAAAGATTAGGAATTTTAGACCAATGGCAATCTACGCAATATGGAATAATAAAGGTGGGGTGGGTAAAAGCTACTTAACCTTTCAACTAGCTTCAGAATACGCAAGACAAAATCCACACAAGAAAGTTTTAGTTGTTGATTTATGTCCACAAGCTAACTCATCTTCTATGTTTTTAGGAGGTATGAATCAAGGAGAAGTGAAACTGACTCAAATCCATACCCACCAACCAAAGCGTACAATTTCTGGATATATTGAAGAGCGCATTCGGAGTCCGTATATGTCTCCAAGTACAGGCTCTAGCTATATTACTCAAGTATCACAATACAATGACGAAGTGCCAAGCAATGTGTACCTTGTGGTTGGCGATGAACAACTTGAAACGCAGTCTTCGAGGGTGTCAAGTGCCACAAATCCAGGGCCACAAGATGCTTGGCGAATTGTCCATTTATGGATAAAAGATCTCATTACAGATGTCCAGAATTCTTGGAATGACGACAGTAACTGTGTTTTTATTGACTGTAATCCCAGCTTTTCTATCTACACTGAGTTAGCGCTAACAGCCGCAGAAAGATTGATCATTCCGTTTTCTGCTGATGGTTCTTCAAAAAGAGCCGTAAAGGCAGTTTTGGCTCTGGTTTACGGTGTTCAAAGACATAGTGGCGATCCTCTGTCAGAATTTTTCCTGAATTCAAAAAGGTATGTGATGGCTTTACCCACGATATATATGTATGTAGGAAATAGGCTTACCCAGATGAATAGTTCCTCTGCATCTGCTTTCAGAACTGTTGTAAATGAGATCGGAGAAGAAATTTGGGGTGTTTGGAGAACGGCTTCTCAATTTTTTTATATTCATCCAAGCGGCGGTTCAACTCCAATTAGTCAAAGAGCTTTTAAGGAGATGTTTCAGTACAAAGTAAATGATGCAAACACTGCATCAGTCGTTTCAGGAGCGTTAGGTATACCAATTGCATCTTTAACGGCTGGTCAAAAGAATGTGGCTGGCAGAAGTGTCACGGTTAATCAATCTCAGTTAGATAGACAAGTCCCAAACATACAAGAACTTGTGCAGAAAATTGAGTAGAGTTTTCACCAATAAAAAAGAGGGCGATCGCCCTCTTTTTTATTGCTCTATTGGAACAAGGGGCTTAAGCCCCTTGCTTGATTTGTGAATTACACAGAATACACAGAAGCCAAGAAAGTCTTCGTGTATTCAGCGATCGCACTGATAGCAATATTCTCTACTTTATTAGTTAGATTTCACATGGATCACTAGATAGAGGATGTAAACCTATTTTAAGCAAAAAAAATTTTATGGCTCGAATCGAGTCCTCTTGAGGATATCTCAGATCGTTTAGATCGAAGCGATCACAGGTTAGCTTCCGAGACTCGTGTCGCCACTTAAATGAATATCATCATATATTTCTTGTTCCTAACTAACGCTCAAAAGATTTAGAGCTTTCACCGCTACATTTACCAGCAAGCAACCCTTCAATACCAATATGCTCATCTAAATCAGCCCACTCAATCGCATAGCCATCTCCAAAAATTTGCCAGTTTTGTAATTCTTTGGGAGATGCGTGTAGTAAACGCGGATACCAAGATAAAGGAACGCTCAAACTGCGCCCGTCTATCATTTCTACAACTAATTTCTCGTCTTTCACAGTCACTTGTACTACAAGTGACTCTGTATCAAGTATCAAAGTAGTCATGCCTCCAGTAATTTCTGTTTATTTTTCTATACGATAAGATGAAGAAAAATTTAATAAATTTATGATTTCAACAATAGAAAAAAAGCAAAAAAGCTCTTTAACCTTTTCCGCTATTTTATACTGGGAAGAAGATGTCTATGTGGCTGAATGTCCAGAAGTTGGGACTGCTAGCCAAGGTGAAACTATTGAAGAAGCGATCGCTAATCTCAGGGAGGCGACCGAATTATATTTAGAAGAATTTCCTTTGATTGCCAGAAATCCTCGATTTTTGACTACATTCGAGGCAAATTGTGGCTAAACTACCGAGAGTTAAAGCTGTAAAGGTAATAGCGGCTTTAGAGAGGCTAGGATTTGTAAAAGCTCGACAGAAAGGCAGTCATGTAATTTTAAAAAAGCAAATACTCATCAATGAAGCGAGTGGGTCAAAATACTTTGAAGTTGGGTGTGTAGTGCCACTGCACAATAAAGATGTAGCTGTTGGAACCCTAAAAAGTATTCTCGATCAAGCCAAGGTTACAGTTGATGAATTCATAGCTGCTCTCTAAACATTTTTATAAAGCAATAAAAAAGAGGGCATACGCCCTCTTTTTTATTGCTTTATCTTGGAATTACACAGAAGCCAAGAAAGTCTTCGTGTATTCAGCGATCGCTTCTTTCAAGATGGTTTCAGCTTCAAGTTTTCGCGTAGACGATTACCGCGTGCTAGTTGAGCTTGAGTGTTTTTGTCCAAGTCAGATGCAAACTGAGCAAATGCAACGAGTTATACTTGGTACAGGAGATTCGATTAGACGAGTCTCGATTATCATAAGTAATTATATAAAAATGGATTGATAATGATACTTGATAACACTAAAGATCGGAAAGTTCATGAGTGGATTGAGAAATGTATAGACGATGGAACTGTTGATATTGTTACAGGTTATTTTACGATTGGGGCTTTGGCTTATTTGTCAAAAACACTAAATCAAACAACTACTGGATTTCGTTTGGTGCTTGGCGATATTGTTAACTTCGATCAAGTAGAAAGTCGCCCTTTAGATTTGCTAAATGAGAATATTACGATTGAAGCGGCTTTACATCTCAGTCGTGCAGCAAAGGAAGCTGTTGATTTTTTAAAGCAAGATAAGTTTCTTGCTAAGACTTTAGAGCCAAACTTTTGTCATGCTAAGTGTTATTTATTTGAGCCAAAAAAGAAAGACGATCGCAATAAATATTTTATTTCGGGTAGCTCGAATTTAACAGAAGCAGGGATTGGATTAAAGAAGACGAATAATCTGGAATTAAATATTGCGGAGACTGGTAATAACAATCAATATAAAGAATTAGTGGAATGGTTTGAAACCCTATGGAATAATCCACAAGCACATAACGAAAAGACGATTGTATTGAAAGATGGCTCGCGGAGAAAGGTTGATTTTAAGCAATATTTGATTGCAGAAATCAGCAAAATATTTATCGAATATTCGCCACGGGACATTTACTACAAGATTTTATTTGAGCTATTTGGCAATCAAATTCTGGAAATTGAGAACGATCCAGAGTTTAATCGTCAAGTTGGAAGGTTAGAAAATACGGCTGTTTTTAATGCTCTGTATGACTTTCAGAAAAAAGGTGTCTTGAGTTTAATTCGGATGCTTCAGAAATATGATGGGGCAATCTTAGCGGACGCTGTAGGTTTGGGTAAAACTTGGAGCGCTTTAGCGGTAATGAAGTTTTTCCAGATGCAGGGGCGTGAGGTGATCTTGCTTTGTCCTAAGAAGCTGGAGAATAACTGGAGACGCTACAAGGAAGATCAAGCATCTAAGTTTGAGGTGGACAAACTGAAGTTTTTTATGCGCTTTCATACGGATATGAGTAACGCTCGTTTAGAGTCATACACCGATCGCGCTGACAAGTTCTTTGGTGACGATAAGCCTAAGCTGATTGTGATTGATGAAAGCCATAACTTGCGGAATGACAAGGCAAATCGTTATAAGTTTCTGATTGAGCAGATTTTGCAGAAAAACCAAGATGTCAAAGTTTTATTGATATCGGCAACACCAATCAATAACTCCCTGAATGATGCGAGAAACCAGTTTAAGTTAATGGTGCAAGGGAATGTGCATGGCTATGAGGCTAAATTGGGTGTCAGAAATATCGACTATTCGTTCAAGCAAGCTCAGACAATGTTTAATGAATGGCGCAAAGATGAAAATCCCAAAATCGGAGACTTTATCAAAAAACTTTCAGGTAATGATTTCTTTAGATTGACTGACTCTTTGCTGGTGGCCCGAACTCGCAAGATGGTCGAGAGTCAGGAGACTGATTTAATATTTCCTGTCAAAAACAAGCCTGTAAATTTATTTGTAACACCACATCAGCTTGGTAATTTTGAAACCTTTGAGGAGTTGTTTGACCATTTTCCTCCGAAGTTGTCAGGCTATCAGCCAGCCTTATATTTGGATGATGATTCAGGGATAAAGAAAGATGTGTTGCGTGATGAAAAATTGCGCGATCGCTTTCTGGTCAAAATGATTTATATCCTGATGGTGAAGCGGTTAGAGTCTTCTTGGTTCTCTTTTTATTCAACAGTTGAGAAGATTAAGGATCATCATCAAAATGCCTTGGATAAGATTAAGGCGTATCAGGCAAGCAAGGCAGTCCCCGTAATCTTAGAAAATGATGCAGAAAATTTGGATGAGGATCAAAATGATGATGAGTTTATAGAAGCGATCGAACAGTACACACTAGGCAAAAAACGCAAAATTAGTATCGCGGAAATTGATCGGGCTGGGAATTTAGATAAGTTTAAAGAGGATCTGAAAAAAGATTTAGATGCTCTAGATAAGCTTTCGGTGAATTTGCAAAAGTTTGCGAAAAAAGTTGAGAAAGAATTAACTACTGCAACAGGCAAGGGGCTTAAGCCCCTTGTTCATGATGGCGATCGCCATAAATCTTGTGATGATAAGTTAGAGTCGTTGATTGCAGAAATCGTGAAGAAGCGAAAATCAGGCGCAAATAATCATAATCAGAAAGTGGTAATTTTTACAGTCTATCGAGATACTGCGATATATCTGTTTGAGCAGCTTCAAGCGCGAGGTTTTGACAAGATTGCGATCGCAACGGGGACAGGCTCATACTCAGATGATGACAATCGAAAACAGCCTATGGAGGCGATTCTCGAAAGATTTGCACCCTATACGAAGCTATTTTGTGAAAAGGAGTGGGCTTTTACCTCTGAGAAGCAAGGCTTAGCAGCTTTTGCAGAATGGCAAGCTTGGATTGCAGAAAACCATC
This sequence comes from Pseudanabaena sp. CAN_BIN31, assembly GCA_026785865.1. Lineage (GTDB taxonomy): Bacteria > Cyanobacteriota > Cyanobacteriia > Pseudanabaenales > Pseudanabaenaceae > Pseudanabaena. The sequence goes on along the minus strand of JAJAZG010000535.1, from coordinate 7,767 downwards.
CTGATACGCACCAAAAGTTAGCTAAGCCTATTGACATCTTGATTGCTACGGATGCTCTCAGTGAGGGGCAGAACTTGCAGGATGCTGACATGGTGATTAATTACGATATTCACTGGAATCCTGTGCGGATTATTCAGCGCATGGGACGGATTGATCGCCTTGGTAGTCCGAATGAGCAAATTTTTGGGATTAACTTCTGGCCCTCAGACAATATTAATTCCTATCTCAATCTGCAAGGACGGATCGAGCAACGGATGGCGGCGATGAAGTTGGCTGGGTCAGAAGTCGATCATCAGTTTTCTGATAGCTTTGCAAAGATGGCTCATGATGAAGACTTTGACCGCAAGATGAACGATCGCATGATGGAGCAAATGCTAATCACTTGGGATGACATTGAGGTAAGCGATCAAGGTTTAGGCTTTGATAGTTTGTCTTTGGAGCGTTATCGACAGGATTTACTAGCTGAGTTTAATCGCGATAAGGACAAATATCGCCAGATGCCCAAGGGTGTGTATTCGGGATTTGTCGGCGATCATAGTGGGATTTGTAACGGGCTTGTGGCTTTGCTTGGTTATCCTGCGAAGCCATCAAAGCAACTCGATCATCAATATCAGGTATTTGATTTAATTTATATCGATAAGTCGGGCAAGTTGGTTTTAAACAATCAAAAGGAAGTTTTAGACTTTTTGACTGTAAATAAAGACAAAGAACGATTTGTACCTGATGCTGTGGATCGGGGTGAAGAGGTGGCGATCGCTGAGTTAGTAAATGCTCTTAAATCTTGGCTAAATAGTCAGGCTACTACAACCGAGGTAATGGAAGACGGTACGGTTAAGGAGACGATGGGTAATGCCACAAGGGATCTTTTAGGGATGCTCAAAAAGGGCAATAAGGTTGCTTTGGGAACGATCAAACAAAATGTTAAGATTGATGAAAAATTTCAGCCCAATAACTTCGATCTAATTGCTTGGTCTTTGGTCAGCGTTTCAACATAATTAAATTTCACAATTGCCAGATTAAACAAAAATGAAACTTAGCATTTTTAACGAGTTAAATTTTGTAACTGCTTTACGCGCTTTGTTCAAGGAACTACAAGTGCCTATTAATGCAGTAACTGATCGCTCTATTGCTGCTAAGGATATTCTGACAAGTACCTATCGCGATACGGAAGCTTTTCGGTTGATGGCTGATGTTTATTTCTTGGGGATAGTAGATGATGGCGCATTTCGTGGGGGTCGTGGGTTAGATTTGGCGGCGGCGAAGAATCTGGATCGTGATTATGAGGGGATTGTTATTTTTGGGGTGACTTTAAAAAGGCGGGATGATAGCAAGTTACCAACGCGATCGCAGCTTGCCGAAATATCCCGTGCTTTTAATCGGGAGTTTTGCTATACGCCTGTGGTGGTGGTGTTTAAGTATGGCGGTGGGGCGCGGCAATATTTGGCGTTTGCGAATACGGAGCGATCGCAGTACAAGCAAAAATGGCGTGAGGGGGAGAAGGCTGGGAAGGTGACACTGTTACGCGATATTGATATTCAGCAGCCACATTCGGGGCATGAAAGGATTTTGGCGGGTCTGCGGATTCCGATGGTGGGTAAGGATCGGGTTGATTCGTTTGCGAAGTTATATGCTTACTGGCGTAAGGTGTTGGATGTTAGTTTACTAAACAAAGAATTTTATAAGGAGGTATCTAACTGGTATTTTGATGCTTGTAAACAGGTTGTTTTTCCGAAGGATGCGAAGGGTAATCAGGAGAGTTTGATTCGTTTAATTACGCGGTTGATGTTTGTTTGGTTTCTGAAGGAAAAGGGGTTGGTTCCTAATGATTTGTTTAAGGAGATAGAAGTTAGGGGTATTCTCAGGAGTTTAGAGCCGCAGGAAAGCAGTTATTACAAGGCGATCTTGCAGAATTTATTTTTTGCAACTTTGAATACGGAATGGGGTGAGCGGAGATTTCGGAAGAGATCCCCCCTAGCCCCCCTTGGGAAAGGGGGGAAAAGAGATCGCGGTTATATGATTCACAATGAGTTTCGCTATGGGGATTTGTTTGTAAATGCTGAAAATGCTTTGCAGACTTATTTTGAGCAAATTCCATTTTTAAATGGTGGTTTATTTGAGTGTTTGGATCGGCGGGATAAGCAGGATGAACCAGAGGTAAGGATTGATGGCTTTAGCGATCGCGCTGATAATCTTCTTTCTATTCCTAATGAGTTGTTTTTTAGTGAGGAGAGAGAGGTCGATCTGAATGCGGATTTTGGCACGAGCCGCAAGAAGTATAAAGTGCGGGGTTTGATTGATATCTTTAATGGTTATAAGTTTACGGTGACGGAGAATACGCCATTAGAAGAAGAAGTTGCCCTCGATCCTGAGTTGTTGGGGCAAGTATTTGAGAATCTGTTGGCGGCTTACAATCCTGAGACGCAGACGACGGCGAGGAAGCAGACGGGTTCTTTTTATACGCCGCGTGAAATTGTCAATTACATGGTAGATGAGAGTTTGATTGCTTATCTTAAGAATCAGCTTTTGGTTGAGAATGTGGCGTTTTTGGAAGTGGGCAGGAGGCAGACGGATATTTTTGGGAATGAGTATAAAAAAGGGCAGTTGACAATTCAGGAGCAGCTTAACCAAAATCCGTTTATGGGTAAGGAAGATGAGTTAGAGCAAAAACTGCGTGATTTGTTTGCTTTTGATGATGTGAATCCGTTTAAGGATGATGAGGCAATACAGGAGCGTTTGATTGCAGCTTTGGATAGTTGCAAGATTCTCGATCCTGCTTGTGGTTCGGGGGCTTTTCCGATGGGTGTGTTGCAGAAGATGGTGTTTGTGTTGCGGAAGCTCGATCCGAGTAATGTACGTTGGCGATCGCAACAAAGGGAAAAGGCGATCGCACCTCTTTTAGCTGACATTCAGACTGCGGAACAGATTAGTTATGAGGCGGCGCGGGAGAGGGCGATCGCTGAGTTACGCGAGGAGTTGCAAAAGATTGAGGATAGCTTTAAGAATGAGATGGACTATCCGCGTAAGTTGTTTTTGATTCAAAATTGTATTTTTGGGGTGGATATTCAACCGATTGCGGTGCAGATTGCGAAGTTACGCTTTTTTATCTCGTTGATTATTGAGCAGAAGGAAAATCATGATGCTGAGAATCGGGGGATTTTGCCTTTGCCAAATCTGGAAACTAAGTTTGTGGCGGCAAATACGCTGATCGGGATTGAGAAAAGTCAGCAGTTATCGATTTTTGATACGCAGGAAATCCAAGCAAAACAGGGGCGTTTGGAGCGGTTGCGGCGCGAGCATTTCTTTGCGCGGACTTTAAGCACGAAGAGGAAGAAGCGGGATGAGGATGAGTTGTTGTGTCGGGAGATTGGGGAGATTTTGAAGCGCAATAAGTTCTCGAATGTAGAGTTGTTGCAAAATTGGAAGCCTTACGATCAAAATGCGTCTGCGAGTTTTTTCGATCCTGAGTGGATGTTTGGGGTGGGTGATGGGTTTGATATTTGTATTGGCAATCCGCCTTATGGTGGCGCGTTGACTAAGAAAGAAGTTGAGTATTTCAAAAAAACTTACACACTTAAAATAAGTGAGACAGCGATTCTTTTTATTGAGAAAGGAAAATATTTTCTCAAAAGTAATGGTCTGTTAACTTACATTGTTCCAAAATCATACTCATTCGCCTCAAATTACGCGACAACTCGCGATTTTACTATCCAAGAGCTTTTATTAACAGTAGATTGTGGAAAAGCATTTGAAAATGTACTTCTTGAAGCAATGGTATTTCTTCTAAGAAATAATCAGAAGCAGAAATATTATCACTCTGTATCGTTTGATGGACGAGAGTTTTTACCAATTTCAACCGTTGATAAATCATTGGTTAAAGAATTTGGTTTTATCTTAAATGGAATTACCAAACAAGAAATTTCTATTGCTTTGAAAATGAGACGGTCTGGAAAATTTCTAAACGATATAGCCAATAACAGTAGGGGAGAAGCATTTCAAAAATTTGTAGATGATGAAGGTGATTTTGCTGTTATTGGCGGTGCAGAGATCAATGAATATGGAATAAAGGGACTGAAAGGATATATTAAAGAACAACATGTTGAATCAGACAAAAGTAGAATAAAAAATATATCTGTATTAGTTCAAAGGATTGTTGCTCATATTCAATATCCTAAAGAACATATCAAGATTACTGCCTGTATTCCACAAACAACAGAATTGCTGATTACTGATACAATCAATCAAATTGTAATTACAGATAAAGAATATTCTCAAAAGTTTATCTGGGCTATTTTGAAGTCAACTGCAATAAATTGGTTTGCATACTATTTTATTTTTGGCAAAGCAATTCGGACAATGCAATTTGATAACCCTGTTACTTCGCGTATTCCTATTCCTACTGCTGGTGAAGGCGATCGGGCAGCGATCGAAAAACTCGTTAGCTATGTCCTTTACCTAACCGAACAACTCAAAAACATCCCCAGTCATATTGCAACCTTAGATCAATCCGTCACCGATAAACGGATGAATCTTTACTTCGAGCAAATTATTGATGCTCTAGTCATGGAGCTATATTTACCCGAAGAACTTCATGAGCATGACAAATACTTTATGCGCTATCTCTTGCCAGAAAATTTGCCTAGTCTAGACACAATCAAAGGCGAAAAAATGCAAATATTGCGACAAATATTTGAGCGACTATTTGACAAAGAGCACCCAATACGGCATAACTTATTTTTGCTGAACACTATTCCTGTTGTGCGTATCATCGAGGGCAAGTCATGAAAATCAAAGAAATTGAAATCAAAAACTTTCGTGGTTTTCATAAAGCCCATCCTATCAACCTACATGACGCTGGCAAAAACGCCATTATCTACGGTGAAAATGGTAGTGGCAAATCTTCACTATTTCTCGCGCTCAAGCACTTTCTAAGTTCTTCCGAACAAAATCTCAATATAAGAGATAGTCGCAATCTATTTGCTGAAGATGGTGATGATACTTACATTAAATTAACTCTAAATAACGGTAATCCTCCCTATACATGGACGGAAACCAATGTTTCAGATTCTCCAGAAATTTTAGCTGGTTACAAATACAGTGGCTTCTTAGAATATCGAGATATTTTAGCAACCCATTATCTCAAACCAAATGAAACAACAGTAAATTTATTCGAGCTTTTAGTATTTACACTTCTGGCAGAACTTGAAAATCCTTATACATCTCCCAAAATAAGTTTTAGTAACCATTGGAATAGCCTCAAAGATAGCGTACCAAATGATAATCGCAAAAAACAGGAAATCAGCAATTTTGAATCTAATCTCAAGAAATTTAAAGATGGGATTAATGATGTTTTAGAGCAACTAAATTTAGAACTTATATCTATATTTAATTATTTTGAGTATGGCAAGGTAAAACTTAAGTTTGAACCCGTCAATTTCTCCTACGATAAAGCTAACAAATCTATTGGAGGTCAAGAAATTACTTTAAAGGTAGAGTTCGCTAATCAAAATTTAGGAGGTAAACATCCCAATTATCTTAATGAAGCCAAACTTTCTGCCATTGGTATTTCGATATACCTTGCATCCCTCAAGTTAAATCCTGTAAATACTGGCGATCTAGCGATTCTTGTCCTAGATGATGTTCTAATTGGTTTAGATATGTCTAATCGACTACCAATTATTGACATTATTGATGATCACTTCATCGATAAATATCAAGTTTTTCTCATGACTTACGACTTGGAATGGTTTGAGACTTTGTGCGAACATTTTGTTGAACCAAACAAATTAATGTGGAAGGCTTTTGAATTTTATTGTGCTGACGATGCTGAATTAGAGCTACCTATTTTTGCTGAGAGAACTAAAGGTAAAGATGAATATATAAAACGAGCAGAAAAATACTATCAACAACATGACTATAAAGCAGCAGCCGTTTATGCTCGTAGTGCTTATGAAGCCATTTTAAAATTCTTTTGTAACAAGCATAGTGTTCCTGTTGCCTACCACGACAAGCCCAAAAGCCTCAAAGCAGATGACATGTGGAAAGCAGTAAAAATATGGAAAAATAAAAATGGAACAGACTATTTTGATCCAAACGATCCAAATGATCAAAAAATCATAAGTCATATTGACAAAGCAACCAAAAAAATCTTAAATCCCTTGAGTCATTCTCGTCCTGTCCACATATACCGTCGAGAAGTCCAGTATGCCATTGGAGCAGTGAATCGGCTAGATGATAAACTCAAATGATTTAAGCATCGTTACAGTTTACCGACAGGAGCTTGAAAATGCGATCGTCATATTCATAAATAAGCCAAATAAAAAAGAGGGCGATCGCCCTCTTTTTTAATCTATTAAAACAAGGGGCTTAAGCCCCTTGCTTGATTTGCGAAATTACACAGAAGCCAAGAAAGTCTTCGTGTATTCAGCGATCGCTTCTTTCAAGATCGTTTCAGCTTCAGGAGAGAGCTTCTTCTCTGTAGTGATGATTTCGGAATACTTCGGCTTGCTGGTTGCCAAGTAGTTACGCAGACCCTTATTAAAAGGAACGACTTGCTCAACTTCGAGTTCATCGAGGTAGCCATTGATTGCCGTATAGATAATCGCCACTTGATCCGCTACAGGAAGAGGCGAATACTGAGGCTGCTTCAAGATTTCGCGTAGACGCTTACCGCGTGCTAGTTGACCTTGAGTGGTTTTGTCCAAGTCAGATGCAAACTGAGCAAAGGCAACAAGGTCATCATACTGAGCGAGATCGAGCTTGATCTTACCCGCAACTTGTTTCATCGCCTTGATTTGCGCTGCCGAACCAACACGGGATACCGAAATACCAGGGTTGATCGCAGGACGAATACCAGCGTTGAAGAGGTCAGAAGACAAGAAGATTTGACCATCGGTAATCGAAATTACGTTGGTTGGAATGTATGCTGATACGTCACCCGCTTGGGTTTCGATGATGGGCAATGCGGTCATCGAGCCGCCGCCGAGTGCATCACTTAGTTTTGCAGCACGTTCGAGCAAACGGGAGTGTAAATAGAATACATCTCCAGGATATGCTTCACGACCTGGTGGACGACGAAGCAAGAGCGCCATTTGGCGATAGGCTTGGGCTTGCTTTGACAAGTCATCATAAACAATCAACGTGCCTTGACCTTTGTACATGAAGTACTCAGCCAATGCTGCGCCAGTGTATGGAGCGAGGTATTGCAAGGTGGCAGGATCGTTGGCACTTGCCATGACGACGATCGTGTATTCCATTGCGCCGCTTTCACGGAGCTTGTTAACAACATTGGCAACGGTGGAAGCTTTCTGCCCGATCGCTACATATACGCATACGCAATCCAAACCTTTTTGGTTGATGATTGTGTCGATCGCAACTGATGTCTTACCAGTTTGGCGATCGCCAATGATCAATTCGCGTTGACCACGACCAATAGGAATCATCGCGTCGATCGCGGTAATACCAGTTTGGAGAGGTTCAAATACGGATTTACGAGCAATAATGCCGGGTGCGGGAGATTCGATGAGACGAGTTTCGGAAGCTTTGATTTCGCCTTTGCCATCGATAGGCTGAGCCAAACCATCAACAACGCGACCAATGAATGCGTCACCGACAGGAACTTGAGCAATGCGACCAGTTGCTTTTACCGAGCTACCTTCAGCAATTTTGCGACCTTCACCCATCAACACAACACCAACGTTGTCTTCTTCAAGGTTCAGCGCAATGCCGACAGTACCATCTTCAAATTCTAGCAACTCGCCAGCCATGCAC
>JAJAZG010000534.1 GCA_026785865.1 Pseudanabaena sp. CAN_BIN31 | reverse complement strand
GGAGAGTAGCGTTGTGTCATGGGCGCAAAATGACTATGCGATCGCCTTACTTCCAAAGACAAATAGCAATCCTGATTGGTTAGTCGTTGCGAAAGTAGAAGATGCAAATGTTGTAAAATCGGCGATCGCCGATCTTGATAATCTGGTGAGAACTAAGCTCACAGTTGGGGAAATCTCGCTAAATGCTCAACCTGTGACGATCTGGACAAACCTTTCTGCTAGCGATAGTTCGGGAGTGTCAGGCAATGTCGTGGCAGCGCATACGCAAACCAAAGATTATCTATATTTATCAAATTCGCTTAAGGTTTTAGAATCAGCTTTAACCATTAAGAAGAATCAAGCGATCGCCGCATCGAAAAGTTTTAAAACTATTTTGACGAAGTTGCCAAGCGATCGCTTAACTTACGGATATATTGACAAGAATTTTGATCTTTCTTGGTTGCTGACAAATATCTTTAGTCTTAATATTGCAAAGGAAATTTCTCAAAATACTAGTAATTCTCTTCTTTCACAAGTGCTTAATCATGTGGAAGTAGTTGGCTTTGCGAGTAGAAATAGCGATGCAAATATGCAAAATGGTGAACTCTCATTAATTCTTAACTAATTTAGAGTAATCTAGACAAAGGATTTTTAATTAATTTCAATGAGCAGTAAGCGATCGCTATTCCCCAAAATCTCACTTAGCTTAGTGCTAGTTGTTCCGTTTGTGTCGCTAATTGTCGGGACAGTGGGGTCGGTTGGCTATTTGTCCTATCAGAGCGGACAACAGACTGTAGAGAAACTAGCCAATCAGTTGATGAAACAAACTGGCGATCGCGTCCAGCAAAATCTTGATAGTTACTTTGCCATACCGAAGATAGTTACTCAGACTAACGCGGGATTATTGCGACAAAAACGATTAGATGGGGGTGATCTAACTAGTTTAGAGTCGTACTTTGTGCAACAAATATCTGTCTTCACTAAACTCAGTGGGGTATCACTTGCCAATGAAAATGGTGATTTTTTGGCGATTGGTCGTCCTCTAGCTAAGGGGTTAACTATTCGTAGACTGGAAGGCTTATCAAGCGATCGCGCCTTTTATCGTTATCTTGCTGATCAAAATGGTCAAAATCGGGTACTTCAGGAAACTCAATATAATTACAATCCCCGTAATGATCCACCTAACGACCCTTGGTATCGCAAAGCTCAAAATGCTCCTGATGGAATTTGGCATTTGGCTGTTACTTTAGTTCAAGGACAGGACAAGCCGATGCTAATTCTGGTGAACTCTCTGCCGTTTTACAATGATGCGAAGCAGTTTCAGGGTGTGCTAGCTGCTGGTGTTTATTTAACTCAAATGGGCGATTTTCTGCGTACCTTAAATACAGGCACTGATGGTCAAGTATTTGTGATGGAGCGAAATGGCTTATTGTTAGCTACTTCCACTGGCGAAGTACCATTTGATAACACTCCTCGTAATATTCTTGCCGATAATGTGACGGTAAAGAATCGTCGATTAGCAGCAGCTAAAAGTCAAAACTCCTTAACTGCTGCCACGGCTGCGCTTTTAGCACAACAAAATATTCCGCTAGATCAAATCACTCAGCCGCAACGTTTACAACTCTGGTGGAACAATAATCGATATTTTGTAGAGGTTGTACCGTTCAATCCTAAAGGAGAATTGGACTGGTTAACGGTCGTGGTTTTACCTCTCTCAGATTTTACGAAAGAGATTCAGGCAAATTTATTGCAAACAGGTTTGTTGTGCGGATTAGCTCTATTTGTCGCTATAGTAATTGGCGTGATTACAACTCGTTGGATTATGGCTCCAATTTTGCGATTGAGTCAGGCTAGTAGGGCGATCGCAAATGGAGATTTGCAGGAGACTTTGCCAGAAAATAATGCGATCGCCGAGATAAATGTACTCGCTACATCCTTTAATCAGATGGCGGAGCAAGTTCAGCAATCCTTTAGGCTTGTGGAAATTGCCCTCCAAGAATCACAGGAAAAGTACAAGGTTCTCTTCCAAACAGCGCCGATTGGCATTTCAATTACCGATCAAACAGGACAAATCATTGAAAGCAATTTTGTTACTGAAGGATGGCTTGGGAAACCGCAACTATTGCAAGAAAAATATGCAAAGCATGAACCTAGCCCTCTGATTATCTGTCCTGATGGCTCAATGATGCCAGTCGAAGAATATGCTTGTGTTAGGGCTTTGAGAAGCAATGCCCTTGTTTGTGATGTAGAAACAGGAATCGTCTGTGTCGATGGAGTTTTGCGCTGGTTTTGCGCCAGTGCTACGCCTATTTCTGCCGATCAATATGGAGTGTTATTAATCCATGTTGATATTAGCGATCGCAAAAAAACTGAAATTGCCTTAAATGAAAGTGAAGCTAAATTTAGAGCAATTGCCGAATCCTCTTCAGGAGGGATATATATTCTGATCACCCATGCAGATGATTCGATAGGGTTTGAATATATGAATGAGGCTTTTGAGGAAATCCATGAAATCAAGGCTGAATTAATACTTAATGATGCATCGCTTTACCGCGCTCAGATTCATCCCGAAGATCTTGCTGGTTACTACAAAGCTTACGCACGTAGTAAAAACTCTTTACAACCATTTCACCATGAATGGCGAATTATCACCTCATCTGGCAAGCTGAAATGGCTGCTGGCAAACTCACGCCCAATCCAACGTGATAATGGAGATATTGCTTGGCACGGCGTAATTTTGGATGTGACTGCACAGAAACAAGCTGAAGAACGATTACAAAAAAGTGAAGCGGCTTTAGTTGAAGCTCAGGCGATCGCCCATATAGGCAGTTGGGCCTTT
>JAJAZG010000533.1 GCA_026785865.1 Pseudanabaena sp. CAN_BIN31 | reverse complement strand
TGGGTAGTTTTATTTCGAGAAATCGCCTTACCCCATTCAAAAGCCTTCTCGTAACTCTTACCTGCCCCGATCGCATCATAAAACCCCTGAGAAAACTTAATCGCCACATTATCCGCAACTACATCCCGCATCCCAATCGTAATCGGCACAGAATTAGCGATCGCATTACCCTGCACATCAGAATAACAAGCATTTAAAACCACACATTCCAAATGCTCATCACAAAGTTGCAACAATCTCGCAATGGGTTGAGCAGGCACAAAGCGGATCTCATTTGTATTAGAGACAGTCAGAAAATAATCGATCCTTTATTTACCTTAGAAATCACTGGGATCGCCCACTCCTATAGCAGCAATTTTCTTAAGTAATGGGATCATTTACTTTTTGGTAAACTCTTACTCAATTTACTACGCAACTCAAGCATTATTGCTATCTCAAGATCTAGATGTCTCTAGCCATAAACGACTTATTCGCTTATTTAGCCAACATTTTGTAAAAACAGGACAATTCTCTCCTGAATGGTCAAACAATTTAAAAGCAGCCTATGAACTCAGGCAATTGAGCGACTATGATTCAGACTTTACTAGCACTTTAGCCGAGGCAGAGATGATGTTAGGAAAAGCAAAAATCTTTCTCTCCGAAGTTGATCGCATATTAAATCCACAGTGATTTTTTGAGCAAATGGAAGTATCTAAGCAGGGTCTTAGAATACTTCCACTTAACATCAGTTAAAAGGAGCTTATTACCAAATCACTAGATGTTGTCATATCGAAACTTGGCGATACTTAACCTGTAATCAAATTCACCAAAGTCCGCACAGCAAAACCAGTGCCGCCAGCATTGTTATAACCCGACTCGCGCTCAATCCAGACTGGACCTGCGATATCAAGGTGCGCCCATGCCGTTGTTTTTTGCACAAATTGCTTTAGGAATAAAGCACCTGTAATCGCACCACCAGCACGCGAACCTGTGTTTTTAAAATCGGCTACCACTGATTTGAGTTGATCGAAATATGGTTCTTCGAGAGGCATCCGCCAGAATTTCTCACCAGCATTTTTAGCGGCTTTAGCGATCGCCTCCGCCCAAGCATCATCAATCGACCACATCCCCGCAATATCTTCACCCAATGCGACCACACAAGCACCCGTCAACGTCGCAAGATCAACGATCGCATCTACATCCAATTTATCGGCATAGACGAGCGCATCCGCCAAAGTCAAACGCCCTTCAGCGTCAGTATTATTCACCTCAATAGTTTTGCCATTAGAAGCCGTGAGGATATCGCCTGGACGCATTGCGCTGCCATTAACCATGTTTTCGCAAGCCGCGATGATGAAATGCACTTCAATGTCGGTGGGTTGGAGATGGGCGATCGCTTTCGCTGCACCGAGCGCCGCCGCCGATCCACCCATGTCGGTTTTCATGAGTTCGATGCTACTACCCACACCCGTTTTCAAATTCAAACCGCCAGAGTCAAAGGTTACGCCCTTACCAATGATCGCTAATTTGCGCTGAGGATCGCCATTGCTATAAGTCAGGTGAATGAATTTAGGAGGAATATCTGATGCTCTGGCGACACCAAGAAACGCGCCCATGTTTAGGGCTTCACAATCGGCTTGTTCAAGAATTTTCGCTGTGAAATAACTCGATTCGGCGGCGATCGCAATTGCTGTTTCTGCTAAAGTAATCGGCGTAACGATATTTGCAGGAGCCGACACTAATTCTCGCGCCAAAATTACGCCATCAATAGTCTGTTGCGCTTTGGCGATCGCGGGACTTGCTAATTCAGGATCAGTTTCTAAAATCTCAACCTGTTCTAGAAAAAACGGATTAGCATCTTTAGATTTAAATCGCTTGTCGTGATGAGCGGCTAGCAATACACCCTCGGCGATCGCCTGAGCTGTAACGCTGACATCTTGGTTATAAGCAGGAAAAGCCAAGGCTAGAGTTTTCACTTTCTCCTTCCGCGCCCATTTCACAGATGCGGCGGCGGCTTTGCGCCAGATATCAGGATTAGCTTTAGCAGGATCACCCAATCCGATCAAGATCACCTTACGGATGGCATAGTCAAGGCCCACCCGCCCACTGACCGATGCCCCAAGTTCTCCTGTAAATTCTGACTCAGTAATCAAATCGGTTAAAGTACAGCCTAAAACCTGAATATCCAAATTTTTTAATGATTCAGATAATCCTAGAGCTTTCTTGGCTGAATCTTCTGATTGGTCATTACTAGCTTTAGGATTGGCGAAAATAGCGATCGCAAGGGCATCACCATGCCAAGTATGCGGAGCAGTTACTGATGAGAGGATATTCATTTTAGACACATGCCTTGGCAAGTTTTGTGGATATGTTAACTACCATTAAAACTCAGAAAGCAAAAGCAGCGTAGATTTCTGTTTTTATTTTCTAAGCTTTAAAGCGAAAATCTAGGAATAGCGCGAAGCACTACCTCCAAATTTCTAGGTTTGTACTACAATCTTTAAGGCGAACATCCAAATGTTCACATGTTTAACCCGATCGCATGATGAACGTGACGCAGAAGCTATCAGAAGATGCTTTGAGTAAGGTATGTTAGCCGATATGTAAATGTGAGGAGTGACGGACTGATATTATGCGAATTTCTTCCAGTTGGTTGACGCTTGGTGCGAGTTTATCGCTTCTGATTCCAGCTTGGACAGCCAATGCTCAAGAATTTACGATGCCTCTACGACCTTTTACTAACGTTGTCCTAGAGCCTGATACCACCATGAAGCAATCTCTAGAGATTGCTCCTGACAAGGTTACGCATCAGGAAATAAATATTACTAAATCTCAGGTAACGATCGCGGCTTTACCGAAATCCATTACTCCAAATACATCAAGCTCTTCTGACTCAAAAATAAACATCGTTGAAGATAGCCAGCGATCGACGCTTCAAAAAGTCAGTTCTACTGAGCCTGCCAGAGTAATTCCTAGCTCAGCCGCTTCTAACTCAGGTCAGCTCAATCCCGAACAGACGCTAGTTGTGCCAACTACGCCTAGCCAAGTCAAGCTAGATAAGACTAAACCAGTCACCCTCGCCGAAGTTCTTGAATTAGTTGAAAAAACAAGCTCTGACTGGATTCAAGCAAGAATTGCCATAGATCGCGCCCGCGCCTCATTACAGGAAGCCGAATCAGGGCGATCGCCAACGGCTACGGCTACGGCGCAGTATAGTTACTCGGCACAAACTCAGCTAGGTGGCCCTAGCACCCCACAATCCACCACAACGACTAATCCACTCACGGCAACTGTAGGCATTAACTACAATATTTTTGATTCAGGTGTTAATGATTCTACTATTCGCGCTGCTGAAAACAATTTACGCATCGCCGAGTCAAATCTCAGGCAAGCCAGCCAAACAATTCGTTTAAGTATCGTCACTGCCTATTACAATTTACAAAATGCCGACGAAACCATTCGCATTCGACGTAAAGCTGTTGAAAATGCTGAAAAAAGCTTAAAAGATACGAAAGCTAGAGAACGCGCAGGCGTTGGCACAAAGTTTGATATGTTGCAATCTGAAGTCCAACTTGCTAATGCTAAGCAAGATTTACTCAATGCAGAAGCCACTCAATTAGTCGCAAGGCGCGAGTTATCTCGTCAGCTAAATTATCCAGCAACTATCGAGATTACGGCGGCTGACAAAATTGTACCTGTAGCTGAATGGAAGTTACCAGTAGAGGAAACGATCTTACTAGCAGTGCGGAATCGCGCTGAGCTAGATATTCGTAAATTAGAGCGTGAAGTAGCTGGCGATCGCGCTAATACTTCTCTAGCGAGGTTAGGTCCTCAAGTTACTGTATTTGCCAACGTCAATTCTAATTCTGATTTTCTCAATAATGGGGGTGGGCTTGGCAGAGCTGGTTTCCAAGTTGGCGCAAGACTCAACTGGGATTTCTTCGATGGTGGTAGAGCCGCCGCTCAAGTAGATCAATTCAAAGCCGATCAAGCCACTGCTGAAAGTAGATTTGAGCAATCTGCGCGTCAAGCTCGTTATGATGTGGAAGAGTCATACATCAATCAGCGATCGCGCTTCCAGCAAATTGAAACCGCGACAAAAGCGGTGCAGCAAGCAGAAGAAGCTCTACGTCTAGCACGTTTGCGCCTCGATGCAGGAGTTGGCACACAACTTGAAGTGATCACGGCTGAGTCAGACTTCACTCGCGCTGATGTCAACCGAGTGCAGGCAATCATCGGTTATAACCAATCCCGCGCCAATCTTGAACGCGCCGTCAGCGCTCTCTAACTGAGGTCAAGTGGAAGCGACTGTTTAAAAACTTAAGGAAAACCAACACTAGCTGGGTTCACCTTTATGGAAGCTTTTTTGATATTAGTAGCGAGCGCTGGCTTAACAGGTGTAACTGCGAGTTGTAGTTCTCAAAGTAGCAAAGATTCATCTTAAGCTCAAATATAGAGCCTATAGATTAGCGATCGCTACATCTACGGCGATCGCTAATCTATAGGCTCTTGGAGGTACCCCTGTTAAGGTGACTTTTGAACTATTAGGCGAAAAGAAGCCGAAAGGTAGACAGATGAGGATGTTTAGGGTCATATGTCTTCT
This sequence comes from Pseudanabaena sp. CAN_BIN31, assembly GCA_026785865.1. Taxonomy (GTDB): domain Bacteria; phylum Cyanobacteriota; class Cyanobacteriia; order Pseudanabaenales; family Pseudanabaenaceae; genus Pseudanabaena. Next base: position 194 of record JAJAZG010000533.1, on the reverse strand, counting down.
TCTTTTGTGGCTTTTTCGCAGACCGTGGGGACGAACGAAATCGTTTTAAATTTACTTTGCCTGCCCAAGTTCGTAACATATCGGCAAAGCTGGTCACCGTCATCGCTGAGAAATGAGACCACTCTTCAGGCTTAATCGCGATCTCCATTCCTCTGAAATTGGACTGAACTTCTTCTACGACATAATAACTAGAC
>JAJAZG010000532.1 GCA_026785865.1 Pseudanabaena sp. CAN_BIN31 | reverse complement strand
GTTAATTTCTGAGGTTTTTGATTAAATATTTTATTTAGCGATCGGGCAAACATAAATTCATTAGCTAAAAGTCTAATTTGATGATAGTTCGCGTGCGGCGAACTATCATCAAATTTTTTAGGCTTTAGGATTTGCTTCATATGCCAAAATGTCGATCAAAGCATCAGCTTCTGCGACGGCTAAACGCGCTTTTTGATACTCATCTTCAAATCGACCATTAGCAGCCGTGAGTCCTTGCATGATCATAATCGCAAAATATTCACGTTTGGTCATTCCTTCAACGAGGCTATCAGTATCTCGGTTATAACCAACGGGAAATACGCTATCAGTGCGTCTAGTGGACATATGTTGTTTTCCTAACAAAATATCAAGGCATATTTTAGCATCAACAAACTAGTTTGAGAAAATTACGGACTAGAGCTATAACTAATGGAGAAATTTTTTAACGCATTCTCTCAAAGCAAAGCTAAGTGCAAAAAACTCTATACTGTAGATTGAAGTAGTTACAAACCACAAAAGCCATGACTACCAAAGAGACATTACTCCAAGAGATTAATCAGAGTCCAGAAGCCCTGCTGCAAGAAGTGCTGAGCTTTCTAGTATTTACCAGAAATACGCGCTATGTTCAGCATCAAAAACCAATTTGGCAAGTAGCTCAAGAAATCATGGCAGATGTTCCTGATGAAATACTCAACCAACTTCCCATAGATGGCTCATCACAGCATGATCACTATATCTATGGCACACCCAAACGTTAAATTATGCCAGCAATCTTTGCCGATACTTTCTACTGGATTGCCTTGCTTAATGTCAAGGATACTTGGCACTCACAAGTTATTGAAGTAAGCCAAGAAGTCGCCAATTCACAATTGGTTATTACCGACGGTATAGTTGATGAAATATTTTCCTATTACTCAAAAAGAGGCGATCTGCTACGTCTTAAAGTTTCCTTACTCTATCAAAGTATCCTCACAGATTCAAATGTTCAAATTATTGGCTATACCCCTGAACTGAGATAAAAAGGTATAGAACTCTACGAGCAACGACTTGATAAAGGATATAGCCTTGTCGATTGCATTTCAATGATCGTCATGAAAGAAATGAAGATATCTGAAGTCCTAACAAACGACAAGCACTTTGCTCAAGAAGGTTTTAATATCCGATTTTCAGAACTTTAAAAAACTTTTAAACTATAAAGCCCCAAATAACACCTACATGAGTAGGTAGGCATAAAAACCAAAACCAAAAAAGCTGTAGCGCACGCACAGCCTGCGCTACAGCTTTTTTATGCCTACCTACTTAATCATGAAACGAATTCAGGAAACTTCTTAGCTAGTTCTATAATTGCAGGACAAATTGGGGCATTTTCAGTGCGATTCTCTAAGGTATTCCAACTGAATGGTGCAGATTGAGCCGCAGATAGCCATAATAAGCGTTTAGCGCGGGTCATGCCCACATAGAGAAGACGAAATTCTTCTGCTTGTCCAAGATTGTTACATTGTTTCCAAGCTTGATCAGCATTGGGTAGGCGATCGCTATGCACGATCGCCCGAATTTGCGCTCTTGTCACTTCAGGTAATCCAAAGTCTCCTAAAAACTTGACGGCTTCAGGCAGATAAGATTCTCCTGGACAAATGCGTTTATGCAAAAATGGCATAAATACCACATCCCAATCTAATCCTTTGGATTTATGCAAACTGATCAGCGTTACCTGTCCGCCCGTCATATAGCGTCCTTCCAGATTTTCATCTTCAACGGCTTCAAAATTTTCCGATTCCACAATTTCTCTTAGTGATTCAATTACGGTTTGCATTGAATAATTACCAATCAGTTGCTGATTGAGCCGATCGCCTAATTTGTCGGCTGTGGCAAGTAGCCCCGCCTCTTCGTCATAGAGTGTAAAAGCGATAAATGGAATCAGGTTATATAACGGAAGTTCGATTTTGGCGCGTAATAAGCCAATACATTTCGCTTGGGTTTCTTGAGCAATTTGCGATAGAATGGGATCTAATAAAGTGGGATAGAGAAACTTTTCAGGATTGCTAGCGATCGCATTAAGATCTTGCTGTGATGAAATTTTTAGCCGATCTTTGAGAACTTCTAAAGCTGATTTAAGATTGTCAGGCGAGTGGGGACGTTCCATAAATTGCAAAATTGCCAACATATCCATCGGAACACGCGATCGGCGATCGCTCTGTTCGACATCATAGATTTTAATTTCATGCTCCTTCGTCAGCCACTCTAAGGATTTCGCCACAAAGCGCCCTTGATTATGTTGACGCACTAAAATCGCCATACTGAGTTTGGGATCTTGTTCATGCAATTCCTTAATGCGATCGCCGATCATCGTTATTTCATGTTCAATATCATCGACAGTATTCGGCAAATAGATTTCGACACCCTTACCAATTGGTTCAGGATTGGCATTGTGTTGCGGATCGTCAGCATCGACAGGACGGATTTTTTGCAGACGGAAGGGATGCTCAATCTTGGCATATTCGGAATGATTGACCCAATGCAACATATAATTTGCGGCTCGCATCACATTTCTGGTGCTACGTCCTGCTTGATCGAGGGTCGAGAGTTGGTCAAGAGTGTTGCAGCGATCGCAAAATTCATTAAAAAAGCGTGGATCGGCGGGTGTAAATGTCGAGTTAATCGCCTGATTAGGATCACCGACGCGCATTAGATTTTTGCCCTGCGGGGTGAGCGCGAGAATCTCTAATAACTCAGTCTGCAACGGCGAAGAGTCCTGTGCTTCATCTTCAAATACTGCAAAAATTCGCTCTTGCCAATATTTGCGAACACCCTCATTTTGCAATACCCGCAAAGCGCCCAAAATCATATCGTCATAATCGATCGCCCCTTCTTGTCGCAAAAGTCGTTCATAGGTTTCATAAAGTCCCGCCGCGATCGCCAAAATATCGCCACCGTCGGGCGCTTCCGCCTCTCGCAACGCCGCCGCACTCAAGCCCGAACTTTTCGCCGTAGCGATCGCCTCTTTCGCCAAACTTGGCAGCACATCCGTTCGCAATACCGTTTGTCGCCGCAAGCGTTCCGTATCTTCGCCATCAAAGTTTTTCCCTTCCAGCAATAGATCATACAATTTGGGATTTTCCTTCACCCAAATATTTGTCGCATTGCGAATTAACTTCTGCTTTAGAGATTCTGAAATAATTTTAGTTTCCCCCATCCCAAATCCTGATAGTTCTCGATGCGTACTGGCAATGTTATAAGCCAAGCTATGCAAAGTGCTGACCGTAAAAGAACTTTGAGGTAAGCGGAGATTTTTGAGATGTTCCGATACTTTTTTACGGATATTACTTACCGCCGATCGCGTAAAAGTGACGATGACTAATTGCTTTTGTCGGTGCAGTTCAAATTTGGCGATCGCGATCGCTGCTGCCACTGCCATACCCGTTGATTTCCCTGCCCCTGGCACTGCGGACACCGCCAACTCACCGCCAGTCCAGTCCGCCATGGTTTGCTGCCCCTTACGGAGGCTTTTGCGTAATTCATCGAGAGCTTCAGGCGTGACCATAGCAACTTTGGTTAATTAATTGGGCAAAAAGTCTGCGTCTAAGACTTGTTCGGGCGTATAAGGGCAAAGATTCGGGAAAGTTTTTTTCGCAATTCCTGTTTCACTACTAGCTAACTGAATTGCTCCTAAATAAGCCGCATCAAATATATCGGCAAAATGGCGCTTGAGGCTTGGTGACTCAGCAAAAGCGTCTTCAATTCGCAAGCGATGCTCAATAATACTAGATTGCCAACTTCTACTTCGATGACTAGGTTGATATTGCCATTTCAACAGGTGTAACAAGATAATTCTGAGATTGCTCTTGAGGCTATTACGCGCACTTTTTCCCATATCTTCAATTTCTTCAATCAGATTTCCCCAATCGATCGCATCTAGGTCTTGCGATCGCAGTTTAGATAAAGTTAACTCAATCCATGCTAAGTAGTCTGTCTCATATAGGTTAGCAAGTTCTGGCTTTAAAGTTACTTGGATCATTGTTTATTTACTCTTTGTAGAACAGTTACAGCGCCTTGCGCTGCCATAGAACCCAGATAATTTTTTAAAAGTGTCGCAAAGCGGCACTTTTAAAAAATTATCTGTATTACTCAAATCCTCAATAGGCTGTATTTAACAATTTGATCTTAAATGTATTCTTAATGTGATTATAGCAATCGCAATCGTGAATACATATACCGCGTCTAGGATGAGATCTGTAGTTTCAGGAAAAAGGTGTAAACTGAAAGGCTCTATAGGTGTTTCGGGGAGGTCGAATATAATGATTGTCCCAAAGCTTTTAATACCGAGGGTTTCAGCTATTCAAAACCTCCGAGACCGAAACCCTTGCCTAGTAATCCCTTTAGAGGTCTTGTTCAAAATAGCTCCCCGAAACGCCTATTGAGTCATATGATTGATGTGGGTGGGACTTGATTTTCAACCTAATTTCAACAAGAAGGTTATGGACTACGAACAAATTAAACGCGAATTAGATACCTCTTCTACTCTAAAAATCTTCCGTAAGGAAAAAGAAAACGTTGCGCTAATATTAAGTTTCTTGTACGCGCAATTTAAACAAACTCAGCGAGTTTCTATTGCCCAATTGAATTTGGAGTCAAGCTTGGGGGACTATTTAGAATTTTTGCAAGATATAGAGCCAAATATTGAGCGTCGAAAGCCAAAGGATTATCTCAATACATGGTGCGACGATCGGATTTTGCGAAAAACCTTTGATAGTGGTGACGATCCAGTATTTACTCTTACTCCTGACGCTGAAAGAGCGATCGCATGGTTAGAGGAGATGCAACAACGGGATGAATTTGTGGGGACTGAATCTCGCTTTCTCCAGATTTTTTCTTTGCTAAAAGAGACTCAAGAGCGGAGTACAACGGATATAGAGACAAGGATTGCCCAGTTAGAAAATGATCGCGATCGCATTCAGCAAGAGATTGATCAAATTCGTGAAACTGGTTCGGTTGAGCGCTATAGCCAAACACAATTACAAGAGCGATTTCTATTGGCAAATCAAGTTACTCGTCAGCTAATTGCTGATTTTAGGGATATCGAACAAAATTTTCGGAATTTGACTCGTACAGTGCAAGCATCACAGCTTCAGCAAGATATGCGAAAAGGATCAGTGGTTAGCCGTGTTTTAGATGCGGATCAAGAGTTAAAAGATTCACCACAAGGACGAAGTTTCTATGCTTTCTGGAATTTTCTGATGTCAGATGATAAGAAGCAAGAACTAAGATCAATGGTCAAAGATGTTTATCAGCTAGATGAACTGCTCCCATTAACCCAAGAGCATCAACAGCTTTTTCGGATTGAGCGTAGTTTAATCGATGCTGCGGAATATGTAGTGCAATCTAATCATCGATTGACTGAGAAACTGCGTCAGATGTTGGATGAGCGGAATATCAGAGAAAATCGGCGGGTTGCTGAATTAATTAACGATGTCCAACGCCTTGCTATTCAAGCCATGAAGAATGAACCAACAGACTCAGATTTTTGGATTTTAGAAGGTGAGCCTATGACTAACTTAGTGATGACTAGACCTTTACATAAACTCGAAGAGTCGGAAACACCAACATTTTCTTTAGATTTCACTAACTTACCAGATGTGATGCTCGATGAAGAGATTGCTGAATTTTGCCAGCAATTTTATCTGGATGAGGATTTATTAGCACAGCGCATTGCCCAAGCACTAGAGCAATGCTCAAATATCTCTTTAATAGACTTGATTCAACTATATCCAGTCACGCAGGGATTGCCAGAAATTGTTGCATATGTGGCGATCGCCTCGCAATGTGATCGTCACTCGATAAATCTTAGTAAAATTGAATCAATCACAATTCCAAGCCTAGAGCCAGAAATCCAGATTCGTCTAACCGTGCCACAGATCACTTTTTGCCGCTAATAAATTGTTCAACCTATGCAACCTCAAGCACCGCTAATCTATGCACCTGTCATAATCAAGCTTCTACAAGGAGTCATATACAGTGATGATCGCCATTGGGAAAGTCTACAAAGCTATCTAACTCCGATTAAGGAATATTTTGGCAAGATTGGTTTACAAGTTCAAAATTACGATACAGATGGATTTGCTTATTTAGATCAGCCAGATGACTCCGAAGATCGCAGCGAACCATTACCGCGCCTCACCACTCGACATTCGCTAAGCTTTAAGGTGACAGTCCTATGTGTGTTATTACGAGAGCAATTACGATTGTTTGAGTCTAACGAGCCAAGTGCGAGACGACTAGTGTTGAGTATTGAAAAATTGAGAGACTTGCTACAGCCATTTCTACAGGAAGGAAATAATGAAGAAAAGTTTAGGAGAGAAGTAGATTCTCTTGTAAAGCAGATACTAGAAATAGGATTCATCAAACGTTTATCTGGACAAGATGAAAATTACGAAGTTCGTCCTATTCTTAAAGCTAAAATCGATGCAGAGATGCTTGAAATCTTGAAGGAAAAATTAGAAAATTATGCAAACTAGCCTACTCCTTGACCAGTCTGAAAACGATCTTGCCATGCCAGCAGGATTTCGACTGCAACGATTTGAAACTCTGAACTGGGGGACTTTTGACAAGCACATCTGGACGCTAGACCTGCGAGGAGGAATTGCCTTGCTCACAGGAGCGAATGGCTCTGGTAAATCTACTCTAGTCGATGGGCTGTTGACATTACTAGTTCCGAATAAACGCCGTAACTATAACCAAGCATCTAGTTCAACAGGTAAGCGAGAAAGGGATGAGAAAAGTTATGTGCAGGGAGCATACGGGCGCACTCGTTCAGAAGAATCCTACGGCTCGAAACCTAAGTTACTGCGAGAAAAAGGCACACTCTCAGTTTTGCTAGCGTATTTTAGCGATCGCTTTTCTAAACAAGATGTCACCTTGGCGCAAGTTTTGTGGATAGAAGATGGCGCGGTGAAAAAGTTTTTCGTGATTGCTGATGCTGAATTGACTATTGCCACTCATTTCTCGCAATCCAAACGTATTCCAGATTTAAAGAAACAATTAATAGCTAATAATGCAGATGTGTTTACTGAGTTTAGTAAATATAGTCAGCAATTTCGTAAACGCTTTGGATTGCAATCGGAAAAAGCATTGGATTTGTTTAATCAAACAGTCAGCATCAAAGAAATTGGTGGACTAAATGATTTTGTGCGTAACCATATGCTCGAAAAAACTGATGTGCAAACCAAGATCAAGGAGTTACAAGAAAGTTACGAAAATCTGACTGTTTCACATGCGGCAATTCAAAAAGCCCAGAAACAATTAGAAGCGCTACAACCAATTACTGATGAAGCTGAAAAATATACCAAATCACAAAAAGAAGTAGCAACGCTCCAAAATGCCCAATCTACTGCCACTGCTTTTTTTGCCACGAAGAAACTACATCTGCTGACGCAAGAGCTACAAGCGATCGCGCATAAACTCACTCAATTACAACATCAGCGCAGTGAAAGCGATCGCCGTCTTGATGCCTTACGGCAAAAAGAAAAAGATTTAGATTATTCTATTAAGCAAGATGATGTCGGTCGGCAGTTGCAGGAACTCACTAGACAACTTGAACAATCTCAGAAAGAAGTAAATAGTAAAAAGAAGCAGGCAGACGAATATGACCGACTTGCTCAAAAATTAAACTTTCCTAAGTATAGTGATCGCGATATTTTTTATGGGTCTATAACCAAGGGTGATTCTCTAAAGAAAGAGATTGATGAGGCTTTAGCAACTGTAGAAATAGAGCGAGACAACCAAAAGTTGCTAGATGCTGATCTTAAAAAACAGCAAACAGACCTAAAGGCGGAGCTACAATCCTTGCGAAATCGTAAGAGCCAAATTCCTGTCAAAAACCTTGGTATTCGAGATGACCTTGCCCATGCCTTGAGCTTAGATATTAATGATCTACCCTTCATTGGTGAACTTCTACAGGTTCGACTAGATGCTCAAGAATGGGAAGGGGCGATCGAGCGATTGCTCCGCAGTTTTGGTTTATGTATTTTGGTTTCTGACAATAATTATCAAAGAGTCAATAGCTATGTTAATCGGACTAATTTGCGGGGAAGGCTGACCTATTATCGTGTGACTCCAAGCCCTGCAAATCCTATGCAACGGGCTTTTGATCCACAACAGATTCCTCATAAATTAGACATTAAGCAAGAGAACCAAACCTTTAGTCAATGGATTCGAGAGCAGTTAGGGAAACAGTTTAATCATGTCTGTTGTGACACAGATGAGCAATTTCAGCGCGAACTTCGTGCCATTACTCGCTCTGGATTAATCAAACATATTGGTGAACGGCATGATAAAGATGATCGTTCGCAAATTGGCGATCGTAGTCAATATATTTTGGGTTGGAGTAACATCAGCAAAATTCAAGCCTTAGAGACTAAATTGCAAGAAATTAACCAACAACTCGTCCCAATCAGTACAAAAATTAGGTCGCTAGAAAATCAGCGTCAACAACGACAAGAGCAATCATCTATACTGCAAAATTTCATGAAATTCAATGATTTCACTGAGATTGACTGGCATGTGATCGAAATTGAGCGCCTTGAACTTCAAAAACAAAGACAAAAGCTAGAAGCAAGTTCTGATCGACTCAAACAACTAGAATCACAACTTAAGTCCACTCAAGTAGAGATTAATCAGGCAGACCATGAACGCGAGAATTTGATTCGAGAAGTTCAAACACAGGAAAATCAGCAAGATAGATATAACAAAGAGCAGCGCCATTGTGGAAACATATTGAAGTCGGCTCTAGCCTCCGACATCGAGAATTTTGAGAAGTTAATGAAAAAACAGTCTCGACAATATTTATTGATAATGGAAACCATCTCTGACGATGAAAACAATCTACGAGAGCAACTTCAGCAACAGCTACGCCAAAGAGAAAAGCAGCAGGAATCATCACGAAACTCAATTGTGAGGCAAATGGTTGCTTTTAAAAATATGTTTGTGGAAACAACATCTGAAATGGGATCTGATATTGATTATCTAGATGAATATTTGAAGTTAAAAGCTCAAATTGAAAAAGACGATTTGCCCAAGCATGAACAACGCTTTAAGCAATTGATGAATGAAAAAGTTATTACTAATATTGTGATCTTCAAGAATGCTCTAGATAGTCATGAGAGAGAAATCCAGAATGCGATCAATGAACTAAATGAATCTTTACAAACAATTAATTATACAGAATCTACTTACATTAAGTTGTGCTATGACGCAAATCGCAACCGCGAAATTTGGGACTTTAAGGAAGATTTAAAAGTTTGTCTAGGGAAGGTAGCATGTCAAACTGCCGAAGACAACGAAGAGCGTTTTACAAATATTCAAACTCGCTTGATTGAGCGCTTTAAGGCTGAAGATAGATGGACTAATTTAGTTACTGATGTCCGCAACTGGCTAGAGTTTTCTGTAAGCGAACGTTATTTATCAGACAGATCTGAAAAAGAACATCATACCGATTCTTCAGGAAAATCTGGTGGGCAGAAGGTCAAATTGGCTTATACGATTTTGGCATCCGCAATCGCCTATCAATTTGGTCTAAATCAAGTTTCTGGAAAGCAAAAGTCTTTTAGATTTGTGGTAATTGATGAGGCATTTAGCAAATCAGATGATAGTAATGCACGATATGCAATGGAGCTTTTTAAAAATCTAAATCTTCAACTCTTAGTCGTTACGCCGAAAGATAAAATCAATGTAATTGAACGTTATATTTCCAGTCTTCACTTTGTCTCTAATAGACCTGATGGTGATTTTTCTAGTATTACTTCAATCTCTATTGAGGATTATCAAAAACAGCGTCAACAGGCTCTTAGTGTAAACAGCAATGATTAACCCTACTGAAATTCAACAAAAGTCAGATAAGCGCTATTCCTTTTTTTTAGTTTCTCTAATCACTGGTGAAGACTTTTTTCCTATAGATTTTCCTGTGGGAAAACAATCCAAAGATTTTCTTGATTTGCGTGAAGCCGTTAATCTTTTGATCAACAAGTCAAAACAATCATTGGGTTATGGTTATACCGTTAAATTTGAAGATATCAAGACCCAGAAACTTGGCTTGCAATCACTACCAAAACGAATTGTTATTGAAACAGAACAAGATTATCTAAAGCTCATCAAGAAACAAAAAGAGGTTGAAATTTTTAAAATAGATATAGAATTAATTCGTAAAACAATTCCTGAATTAGTAAATTGGCTTTTGTGTAATCCTCTAAAAGTGATTGAAAATAGCGATCGCTGGAATGAACTACTCAAAGTCTGTCAATACTTTCAAAATAATCCTCAGCCAAATCTCTACATCAGAGAATTGCCGATTCAAGTCCATACAAAATTTATTGAACAAAACCAAACAATAATTTGTAGTCTTCTAGAAGAAATTCTACCTAGCGAACAGCTTATATCAGTAAATAGTAATAAACATAAATTTGAAAAACGATTTTCTCTAAAATATCCTGAACCTCCGATACGGCTTAGACTTCTTGATCCGATATTAAAAGATGAATATAACTTTCCAGCTTCTGATATGAGTATGCCTCTATCTGATTTTACGCATCTAGAGTTAGTCGGTCATCCCTGCTTTATTACCGAAAATAAAATGAACTTTCTAACCCTACCTTATTTAAAAAATAGCTTTGCAATTTGGGGCAGTGGATACGCAGTTCAAAATTTAAAATTTGTTATGTGGTTATCAAACACCCATATTTTCTATTGGGGGGATCTAGACACGCACGGATTCAAGATACTTTCGCAACTGCGTTCCTATTTCCCACAGACAACTTCTATCATGATGGATGTAAAAACATTTGAAACTTTTCAAGAATTTGTCGTTACCGATGTAACAACGATGAATAAAGCTTCTCTCCATCTGACACATGAAGAACAAAATCTATACAATCATCTTGCATTGCATCAAAAACGTTTAGAGCAGGAGCGTATTAGTCAAATATACGCTAATCAGTTTTTGGATGGTTTGGTGATTTCTTGATTTTGATTCATCTTGCGAATTGAGGCACTGGTTCCTTAGTTAACAAGGATTTTAGCCTAAATCCTTGTTAACTAAGTTCCCCTGATAATTATGAACATATGCAACGCCTAATATTCTGTATACACTATATTGTATAAAGGCTTCAGGTCTCATATGTTAGCTCACTATTTTTGCAAAGAGGAAGTCATAGACGGTTAGAGACTACCAAGAAATAATAGATCCCATAGCTTAGGTTGATTTGCCGCAAATCTCAACAAACCATTTTTGAAGATCGGGTAGACGCTTAAGCTGTTTTTCAATTTCTGCCATGGCTGCAATAGTGAGCTTAACAC